>VGRW01000002.1 GCA_016875225.1 Deltaproteobacteria bacterium | reverse complement strand
CCTCGTCTCCGGATCCGGTTCGCGGCAAGCTCCCATCGGGAAGGGCGCCGAGGCTGCGGGCGCGCGCGATGATCTCCGCGATCGGCCGCAGCATGCGCCTCGCGACCCACCAGGCGGCCAGCGCGCCGAGGCCCGCGATCAATGGCAGAGACCTGACGAGGTTTCGGCGCAGGTTCCAGTACCAGCGTTGAGCTTCGTCCAGCCCCAAGGCAACGCGGATGATCCAAGGCCCGTCGCGACGCTCGGCGACGCGGATGAGACGAGCTCCGCTCCGGCTACGCGGATGCGGCAGCTCCCAGCGGCGCACGCGCTCCTTCGCAGCATCTGCAGCGACAGGAGCCAGGCCGCGCTCCGGGACGTTCCTGCTCCGAGCGACCGCGACGCCGTCTGCCGCGAGCACTTCGATGAACAACTCCCGATCTTCTCTGTGCTGCTCCGTCGCTGCGACGATCCACGCCGCTAGCCCGTCGGTTCCGACGACCGCGCTCACCTCCGAGATCTCGTCGTCGAGCTGGCCATCGGTCTCCAGGCGCAGAGCGCGCTCGAAGCGGCTCAGCACGTAGACGTCCTGAAGGGTGACCAGTCCCGCGACGACGAAGAAGACGCCGAGAGCAACCCGCAGGCGGATGCTCGTCTTCACGGTTCTTCCGCGAGCACGTAGCCGATGCCGCGCCGGGTATGGATCAGCTTCTTCTCGAACGGGTCGTCGATCTTCCGGCGCAGGTACCGGATGTACACGTCGATCACGTTCGAGAAGCTGTCGAAGTTCATGTCCCAGACATGCTCCGAGATCATCGTCCGCGTGACGACTTCGCCCGCATGCCGCGCGAGATACTCGAGCAGCGCGAACTCCTTCGCCGTGAGCTCGAGCTTGCATCCGCCTCGCTCCACGCGACGCGCGACCAGATCGACGCGAAGATCGCCGACCTCGAGCACGCTCGGCCGCGACGTCCCGCGCCGGAGCAGAGCGCGAAGCCGCGCCAGAAGCTCGGCGAAGGCGAAGGGCTTCGGCAGGTAGTCGTCGGCGCCGGCGTCGAGCCCCCGCACGCGTTCGTCGATTGCATCGAGCGCCGTCAGCACCAACACCGGTACCGAGCGACCCGCCGCACGGAGCGCGCGGAGGACCGACAGCCCGTCCTTCTTCGGGAGCATCAGATCGAGGACGATCGCGTCGTACGGGTGCACGAGCGCGAGGTCGAGACCGGCCTGGCCATCGGCCGCGGCGTCGACCGCGAAGCCGGCCTCGGTGAGGCCACGCTCCAGAAAGCCGCGCACGCGGCGTTCGTCTTCGATCACCAGGACGCGCACTCGCGCGCGAGCTTAGCCGGTGGGCTGCCGGCCTGCCTCAGTTCGGCGCGAGCGACTCTAGGTAGGCGGCCAGGTTCGGAATCTGGGCCTTCAGGAACGGCTGCGCGGGCATCAGGCCCGAGGCGCGCTTCGGCGTGTAGCCGGGCGGGTACTCGGCGCGGAGCACGCGGGCCTCGACCAGCGCGAGCGAGCTTCCGGCGACGGCCGGGCCGATCGTTCCGTCCTTGCTCGGATCGAGGTGATGGCAGGCGGTGCAGTTCGCCACGTAGGCGCGCCGGCCGAGCTCGACCGGGTTCTCACCGACCGACGGCTGACACGCGAGACCGAGAACGCCCAGGACCACGATGGCTGCACTTGGAGTTCGCACGGCGCGCGAGCGTAGCGTATTGTGCCGGTCCTATGAATGACCTCGAAGAGGGAACGCGCGCGGAGCTCGACTTCGCGAAGCTGCGCAAGATCGCCGAGACCGGACAGGCCGTGCTGCCCGTCGTGCTTCAGCACGCCGACACCGGTGAGGTTCTCTTCATCGGCTACGCCAACCGCCTCGCACTCGCGGAGACGCTGCGGCTGCGGCAAGCAGTGCTCTGGTCCACCTCGCGAAACGAGCTCTGGCACAAGGGAGCGACTTCCGGCGACTGGCTGGATCTGGTGGACGTGCGTGTGAACTGCGAGCAGAACTCGCTTCTCTACCGGGTCCGTCCGCGCGCGGGCGTCTGTCACACGAAGTACGCGTCGGGCAAGGCGCGCCGCCAGTGCTACTACCGGGTTCTGCGCGACGAGCGCGAGCTCGCGCACCTCGAATCGTGAGCCGCTACTCCGACAGGTAGCGGATCAGCGAGCGGCGCAGGTGGCGCGGCCCGAGGATCTCCTCGATCGACCCGACCTCCTTCGCGCGCTCGACGGTGTGGATCGCGTCGAACTCGGCCGCGACTTCGGCCTGCTTCTGCAGGATCACGTCGTCGAGGATCTGATCGAGCCGCGCGCGGCGGGCCAAACGCACCGCGGGATCCGTCGCCGCGTCCACGGCGGCGCGGGCGGTCGCCACGCGCGGATCCGCGAGGGCGCGCCGGCGCACGTCGCGCGCGAAGACCACCGCAGCCGCGGCCGGCCCGCCGATCACCGACGCGTAGCTGCCCTCGAGAGCGACCGCGCGCATCGAGTCGTTCAGCTCGCGAGAGAACACCACGTAGGCGCCGCCGTGATAGCGAGTCACGACGGTGAAGACGATCCGGCCGCGGAAGCGCACGATCGCGCGCGCGATCTCCGCGCCGTACTCGAGCACGCCGCGGCGCATCGACTCCGGCGAGCCGTCGAAGCCGGACAGGTTCGCCAGGATCACGACCGGACGATTTCCGCTGGCCGCGTTCAGAGCACGCGCGACCTTCTTCGACGACTGCGGAAACAGCGTCGCCGCGCTCCACACGTCCGGTCCGTCGTTCGGCACGTAGCCGATGCGCGGAATCTGGCGGCTCTCGATCCCGATCAGCGTCACGGGATGGCCGCCGAGGTGCGCGTCCCAGATGATCGCGGTCTCGGCCGCGGACCAATCGCGACAGCGCTCCAGCCATCCGGCGTCGGCGTCGACCACCGCTCGCATCAGCGGTCGCATCGCGAAGGGTCGCTTGCGCCCGGGGTTCGCCTCTGCCGAGAAGACCTCGCCGATGCTCGAGAAGCCCTCGTCCCCCTCGTACGGAGACAGTGAGACGTCGCGATCGATCGGGTCCTGGCTCTCGAGCCTGCGCGGCGCGGACTCACCGGGCGCGACATAGCTGCAGGCGTAGTGCTCGAGCAGGATCGAATAGGCGTCGGCGAGGTCGTGCGCCTGGTGTTGCGCCTCGCCGTTCGGCCCCATGATCCGCTCGTACCCGCCGATCCCGACCTCGTCCTCCGCAGCGACGCCGCCCGAGAATTCGAGCGCCGCGCGGCCCGTGAGAACCATCGACGCGTTCGCGAGCATGATCAGGATTCCGCGCGAGCGCAGCTCCATGGTCGCCAGCGCGTCGAAGTAGCTCTGGGCGCCGACGTTGATCCCCGGCAGCACCAGGTTCACCTCGTAGCCCGCGTCGGTGAACGTGACCAGGCGCCGCACGACTCTCGCGGTGGCGTCGAGATTCTCGGTGCCGCTGTCCATCGCGATCCGCGCGCCCGCGGAGACGGCCACCCACTCCACCGGCAGGCGCTCGCGCTCGGCCAGATCGAGCGCGGCGACGATCCGGTCGCACTCGGCCGCGGTCAACGCTCCCATGTCGCGCGTCGCGTCGCTGGCGATCAGCACCCGGCGCATGCCCTCGGGGTGCTTGCGGGTGGGCGTCGAGATCACGCCGAAGACGACACCCGCGCGGTTCAGCCCTGGCGGGCGCGTCACCGGCTCTGCCCGGTCAGCGGCGAGATCGTACTCCTGGAAGCTGCCGGTACCCGTCGGAGCGCCGACGGCCACGTTTGCGCCCTCGGACGGAGCGGTGAACAGGCGTACGACCTCGTAGGGGTAGGTGAGGCCGCGCGCGCGCGCGGAGGCGACGCGCTGCGCGTAGGTCGTCGCGGGCTCGAGCTTTCGGTCATGGGGGGTGCGGATGCTCCACTCGATCCGACTTCCGGTGGGATTGCCCGCCAGCAGCTCGATCATCTGCGGCACCGCTCCCGGCGCGTCGCTGGTGTGATTCGCGAGCCGGACGATGACCTTTTCGAGGCCGAGGTGTCCCGTCTCGGGCGCGAGCCTGCGCAACGCCTCGGTGAGCAGCTGATTCGTGAGCGCGATCGGCTGACGCACGTAGACGTAGAGGCGGTTCCACTGCAGCCGATGGTCTGGATCGCGTTGGCCCTGGATCGAGCGCATGGCCTCGATCGCCTCGTGGAAGCGCTCCTCGAAGAGCGCCAGATCCGGCGAGTGCGGCACGCCGGCTCCGACGTCGTCGACCTCGGCGAAGCAGATGATGCGCTCGTCGCGATTGTCGTCGCGCGAGACGCCGTAGAAGGCGTCGATCCCGCTCCAGCCGGACGCGTCGATGCGCTCGAGCTCGAAGAGCTCGAGCCGCCAGAGCTCGAGCCGGCGCGCGTCTTCGACGTCCATGCCGAGTGACTCCGCGATCCGCGCGAGCGCCGTCGGATCCGGCGCCGCCACGTTCGTGAAGGCGATTTCCGCACGAGACTTCGGCCGGGGCCCGGTCTCGGCGTGCCGGGGACGGTCGTAGAGCAGGAAACGCGCCTGTGCGCCCAGATCCGCGACGCTCGGGGCCACCGTGCCGCGCAGGAGCGAGAGCGCGTCGAGGGCCAGCGCGAACTCGGGCCGGCGCGCGAACGTCTCGCCGCGCTCGCCGAGCCCGATCAACAGGTGCAGGAGCGCGCCGATCAGCCGGCTTCGCAGCGCCAGCGTGGTTCGCGTCGCGTACAGCCGGAGCACTGCGCGCTCGAGCGTATCCGAATGCTCGAGCGACCCGATCCCGTAGTGCGAGAGAGCCTGCTTCAGGAGCTCCAGGAAGGCGGGATCGATTCCTGCGCCGAGCACGGCGATGCGCCGCAGGTACATCGCCATTCGCGCGTCGTTGGACGGCCCGAGCTCGTCTTCGGAGATCCGCGTCGGGGAACGCGAGAAGAGCGTCTCGACGTCGGAGAAGATCTCGACCGCGCCGGCGAGCTGGGCGAGATCGGAGCGCAGAGCGTCGGAGAGCTTCGCGACCGGAGCCTCGAGCACCTCGACCAGCCGCTCCGCGCGCTCGGGGTTCACGTCGTATCCCATCAGGATGCGCCGGATCTCGCTCCGAAGCGATGCGACCGCGTTCGCGCGCACCGACGCTGGCTCGGCGCTCGCACGCTCGAAGTCGGGGCTTCCGTCCTCGGCGCGGAACAGCTCGAGCGGATCGTCCTCGACCGGGATCTCGAGCGCCTCGGAGCTTCGCGACGCGGTCACCGCGCCGGAGACCGGCTCGACCACGAGGATCACGTCGCCCGCGGAGACGCGCTCGCCCGGCCGCACGCGAACCTCGCGCACGATTCCGGCGACGGGAGCGAAGAAGGCCGTCTCGGTCTTCATCGCTTCGAAGATTCCGAGTCGCGTGCCGACCTCGACGCGCTCGCCCGGCTTCACCGCGACCTCGATCAGGAGCGCGGGCGATGGCGCACGCACCTTTCCGCCGACGTCGCAGAGCACGCGGTGCAGTCGCCCGTCGATCTCGACCCTCATCTCGACGTCGGAGCCGGAGACGAGCACTTGCGAGCGGAGGTCGCCGATCGTGAGCAGGCTCGAGTACGGACCGCGCTCGAGCAGCGAGACCTGCGCGACGCTCTTGCCCGAATGGACCCGGTACGTCCAGCCGCCGATCGCGAACACCCGCAGCCGGTACGGCTGACCGGCGTAGACGAGATCGATCTCCGCTCCAGACGACGGCGGGATCTCGCGCGGCCGACCGCGCGCCGCGGCGGCGAAGAAGTTCGCGCGCACCTTCACGCGCTCGAGCTGGTAGGTCTCGATCGCGGCCACGATCAGCGCCTCGATCGTCGGCGCGGGTGCGGCGGCCAGGCTCGTGCCGTCGAGCCACGAGGTCGTGACCCCACCGCTGCGGAACTCCGGATGCTCGAGCACGTCGAGCAGGAAGCCTTTGTTCGTCATCCCGCCCTCGACGACGACCCGGGCGTCGGAGACGGCGCGAACCAGTCGCGCGCGCGCCTCTTCGCGGGTCGCGCCGCGCGCGAGGATCTTCGCGATCATGGAATCGAACTCCGAGGGAATCGTCCCGCCCGAGGCGATGCCCGCGTCGACGCGGATCCCCGGCCCGGCCGGCAGGTCGAGGAGCGCGATCCGGCCGGGGCTAGGCGCGAACGACGCGGCGGGATCCTCGGCGCAGAGTCGGACCTCGATCGCGCAGCCGCGCTCCTCGGGCGCCTCGGCGGGCAGACGCTCGCCGCGAGCGATCCGGATCTGCGCCTTCACCAGATCGAAGTCGGTGAGGAGCTCCGTGACTCCGTGCTCCACCTGCAGTCGCGGGTTGACCTCTAGAAAGTAGAACGACTCCTCGCCACAGGCCGAGATCACGAGATACTCGCAGGTCGCTACACCCCGATAGCTCGCTTCGCGAAGCAGGCGGATCGAGGCCTCTCGGAGCTGGCGCATCAACGCGGACGAGAGTCCGGGCGGCGGCGCCTCTTCGACGACCTTCTGGTGCTTCCGCTGCACCGAGCAGTCGCGCAGTCCCAGCGCGAGCACGGTTCCGTGGCGGTCGGCCGCCATCTGCACCTCGACGTGGCGCGCGCCCGTGATCGTCTTCTCGACGAAGAGAGTTCCGTCGCCGAACGCGTTGGCCGCCTCGGCCTGCGCACTGTCGAACGCGGCGTGCAGATCGTCGCCGTCGCGAAGCATGCGGATTCCGCGGCCGCCGCCACCCGCGGTCGCCTTCAGCATCACCGGAAAGCCGATGCGCTTGGCCAGGTCGGGAAGCTCGAGCCGCTGCACGGGTCCGCCGCTCCAAGGAGACACCGGCACGCGGGCCGCCTCGGCGATGAGCTTGCTCGTGATCTTGTCGCCGAGCCGTCGCATCGTCTCGGCGGAGGGCCCCAGGAACTCGATCCCGGCGGCCTCGAGCTTCTCGACGAAGCTCGGATCCTCGGCCAGGAATCCCCAGCCCGGCCAGACTGCGTCGGCGCGGGTCGCGCGCAGCGCCGCCAGCACCCGGTCGTGATCGAGATAGGCCGGGCGCATCGCTCCGTTCGACGCCGCGCGGAGCGCAGGCCCGAGCGAGAGAGACTCGTCGGCCTCGCGGACGAACGGCGCGGCCGCGTCGGGCTCCGTGTAGAGCGCTATTCCGACGAGGCTGCTGCCCTCTTCGGCGCGGAGCTCGCGAATCGCGCGCAGCGCACGAGTCGCGGCTTCGCCTCGATTCAGGATCGCAATTCGTCGGATCTCGCTACCCAACGGTCATACTCGTCGTCGCGATGGTAGCAGAGCAGGCTCGCGGTGAGCGTGCGAGCGTCAGCTCCTCGCCGAGAGCGTTCCCGGGAAGACCTTGGCGAAGCCGAGGAAGCAGATGAAGAAGAGTCCGACGAAGCCCGCCGCGATGCCGAGCTCGACCGCGCCGAACGGCGTGACCGCGGCGCCCGCCAGCACGGCCTTCGCCGGGATCAGCGACGGCGTGACCAGGATGTAGCGCTCCAGGTAGAAGCCGAGCAGCGAGCCGACGGCGACCGTCCCGAGGATCGCGGGAGTCTTCTTCGGTTGCGCGCCCAGCAGAACCCAGAACGGAATCACCCAGATCAGGAACCAGGCGGCGAGCGTCACGTGCACGTACGGCTCGGCCAGCCGCGTGAAGTAGCCTGCGAAGTACCAGGTGTCCTGCAGGAACTCGCTGCCGAGGCGGTTCACGATGAAGCCGGTCTCTTCGGGGATGTTCGCGTACCAGATCACGAAGTACTGCGACCAGAACAGGTACATCCAGAAGATCGAGAACGCGAAGACCATCTTGCCCAGGTCGTGGATTCGCGAGGTCGTGATCTGGCCCGAGAGCGCGCTCGAGTTGCGCATGACCAGGCAGATCACCGTGGTCATCGAGATCGCCGACAGGAACCCGCCCCAGGCGTAGTACGCCGGGAACATCGTGCTCACCCACTCGGCGGCGAGCGACATGATCATGTCGATGCCGATCAGCGAGTAACAGATCGCGTACGACAGGGCGAGCACCGCCGCGAGCTTGCGCGCGCGCCGCGTCGCTATCTCTCGCTCGCGCTCCTCGCCGCGCCAGCCGGCGGTCCAGCGCTGGTAGATCGCGCCGCGCAGCCCTGTCGCGGTCTCTCGCGCGCGCCCGAGCATCGGGCGGATCGACAGGTACTGGTAGAAGATCGAGACGAACGTGATCCAGAGCAGCGCGATCACGTCGCGCGTGAATGTGAACGACGGCTCGAACCAGAACTCCTTGCCGTGGATCGGGTGCTCGACCCACTCGAAGAGATGATGGCGGCCGAAGTAGATCACCGAGAAGAGCAGGAGCGACGCCGGAAGGTACGCGCCCATCGAGTCCGCGACGCGCTGGATCGGCCCCTGCCAGTTGGCGTTGGTGAGCCGCATTCCCGCCGAGAGCACGAGCGCGCCGTTCGAGAGCACCGCCCAGAGCAGCCAGTTGTGCAGGAACACGCGATAGGTGCGATTGGCCAGCTCTGCGTCGGAGCTCGCCACGCCGAAGATCAGCGTGACCGCGCCGACGACGACGAGCGCGCCGAAGATGGCGGCGGGGACCTTGGGCAGGGATCCGGGTGTCGCGACGTCGTGGCTCACGGCTGGGGGGCCCCTTTGATCAGCGTGCGCAGGTAGTTGACGATGTGCCAGCGATCCTGTTCGGGGATCTGCGGATAGCCGGGCATGTTGGGCTTCCCGTACCAGATCTTGTAGAAGATCATCCCGTCGGTGTAGGCGGGAATGCCGGCCAGCGGGAAGACCACCGCGCCGTTCTGCATCAGCTTCAGGATCACCGGATTCTGCGGACCCGGAATCGAGAGTCCGTCGGTGCCGTGGCAGACGACGCAGTTGATCTCGTACTGATCCTTGCCGCGCGCGATCGACTCCGGAGTGGCCGCGATCGGATTCGCGAGCACCCGCCCCTCCGGCGCCATCAGCGGCATCGCGTAGTCCGCGGGCAGACGCGGCGCCATGCCGCCGGCCGGAATGGTTCCGTCGGGCGGAAGCCGCGGAGCCTCCTCGAGCGCCTGCACTGCCGGCCCGTCCTTCATCTGGGTGAACCAGTGCTTGTCGACCTGCTCCCAGCAGCCGGACGCGACCAGCGCCGCGGCCAGCGCCGCGAGTGCCTTAGCTCTCGACAACACGCACCTCCGTCGAGCCGCTGCGCCTCAGCAGCTCCTGCGCGCGCGCGATCTGATCGCCGTGGCACGAGACCACGCAGCCGAAGAGATCGCCCGAGAAGCCGGGCTGGTAGGCATCGTGCCCCTTGCGCGCTCGCCACAGACCGAAGAAGAGCAGTGAGAGCACGGTGAAGAGACCACCGAGCAGGATGTTCATCTCGAAGCCCACGATCGCGTACGCGGGAATCGACGCGAACGGCTTGCCGCCGATCACCAGCGGCCACTCGTACGCGGTCCAGATCTGCAGGAAGTAGCCGAACGACACTCCCGTCAGGCAGCCGATCAGCGTGTACAGACGAACCATCGACGGGCCACGATCGAGCGCCTCCTCGATCCCGTGACTCGGGACCGGCGAGTAGACCTCGAGCGCGTCGAAGCCCGCCGACTTCAGCGCGTGGATCGCCGAGATCGTCTCGTCGGGCGTCTTCAGGACTCCTAGCACCTGCGCCATCAGTGATGTCCCTTCTCGCTCCGGCCCTCGTACCAGAGTTCCTTCACTTCCTGGATCGCGATCACGGGCGCGAGCCGCAGGAAGATCAGGAACATGGTGAGGAACAGCGCGAAGCTCGCGACGAGGATCGTGAGTTCGACGACACTCGGGACGTAGTAACCCCAGGCGGCCGGATCGTACTCGTGCGAGAGCCCGGTCATGATGATGACGTAGCGCTCGAACCACATTCCGATGTTGATGAAGATCGAGGTGACCCACATCCAGGCGACGTTCGTGCGGCACCACTTGAACCAGAGCGGCAGCGGAGAGAGCACGTTGCAGCTGATCATGATCCAGGTCGAGGTCCAGTGGTAACCGAAGCCGCGGAACCAGAACGACATCTGCTCGTACGGGTTCGCGCTGTACCACGCCATGAAGTACTCCATGCCGTAGGCGTACCCGACGATCGACGACGTGAGCAGGATCAGCTTGCCCATGTTGTCGAAGTGGTCCTTGCGCAGGTAGGCCTCGAGCCCGAAGGCCTTGCGCACCGGCACGAGCACGGTGATGACCATGGCGACGCCGGAGAAGATCGCGCCGGCGACGAAGTACGGCGCGAAGATCGTCGTGTGCCAGCCCGGCACCAGCGACGTGGCGAAATCCCAGGACACGACGCTGTGCACCGAGAGGACCAGCGGCGTCGCCAGACCCGACAGGTGCAGCACCGCGCGCGACCAGTGCCGCCACTGCTCCGACGATCCGCGCCAGCCGAGCGCGGCCACGCGGTACAGGTGCCGCCGCCAGTCGCGCACGCGGTCGCGGGCCGCGGCCAGGTCCGGCACCAGCCCGACCAGGAAGAACATGATCGACGTGATCATGTACGTGTTGATCGCGAACAGATCCCAGACGAGCGGGGACTTGAAGTTCACCCAGAGCCCGCGCTGATTCGGGTACGGCACCATGAAATAGAACTTGTAGACGCGGCCGATGTGGATCAGCGGGAACATCGCCGCGATCAGAACCGCGAAGACGGTCATCGACTCCGCGCCGCGGTTCACCGCGTTTCGCCACTTGGCGCGGAACAGGAACAGGATCGCCGAGATCAGCGTTCCCGCGTGCGCGATGCCGACCCAGAACACGAAGGTCGTGATGTACACGCCCCACATGACCGGGTGGGTCAGGCCGGTCGGCCCCAGTCCCCAGTAGGTCTGGTACAGGAACGCGACCACGCCCACTCCGACGAGGGTCGCGCAGAAGAGCACGCCCAGGACGTAGAGCGGAGTGGGTGGCTCCAGAACGCGCAGGATGTCGTCGTTGATCTGGTCCGGGGTCTGCGGAACGGGTTCGGTGATCGCCGCCATGGGTGCTTACGCCTCTTCCACGCGCCGGATCGACATCAGATAGGAGACCGCGGGTCGCGTATACAGGTGTTCCAGGATCCGGTAGGCGCGCGGGATGGTGCGCAGCTTCGCCACGGCCGATTCGGGTTCGCGCAGGTTGCCGAAGGTGATCGCGTTCGATGGACAGACCTGGGCGCAGGCCACGGTGAACTCGCCCTCGTGGACGTCGCGACCCTCGCGCCGCGCGACGTCCTTCGCGCCGTTGATGCGCTGCACGCAGAAGGTGCACTTCTCCATCACGCCCTTGGCGCGAACCATCACGTCCGGGTTCAACGCCAGGTTCTCGGGCTCCGGCTGGTACCAGTCGTAGGACCAGAGGTTGAAGCGACGCGCCTTGTACGGGCAGTTGTTGCTACAGAACCGCGTGCCGATGCAGCGGTTGGGCACCATCACGTTCAGACCTTCCGCGCTGTGGTAGGTCGCCAGCGCCGGACAGACGCTCTCGCACGGAGCCGCGCCGCAGTGCTGGCAGAGCATTGGCGTGTGCCGGACGTCGACCTCGCCCTCGCCGACTTGCTCGACGTACCGCTCGATGCGGATCCAGTGCATCTCGCGCCCGACTCGCACGTTCGTGGGGCCGACCACGGGCGTGTTGTTCTCGGTGATGCACGCGGCCATGCAGGCGTTGCAGCCGGTGCACGCGTCCTGGTCGATCGACATGCCCCAGCGGTACGGACTCGTCTCGTGCGCGTCCGCTGCCACGTCGTACTCGCGGATCATCAGGTGCTCGGCGTCGCCCTGCCACGGCATCGCCGCCTCGTGGCCGGCCTCGGCCTTCTTCGCGTGCCCGCCGCCGTGGCTCTTCCGGCCCCAGGGCTCGAGCTCCGGAAGCGCCGCGAGCCCGACCGCCTTGCCGAAGCCGCGGTCTTCTTGATCGAACGTGATCTGCGCGCGCGTGACGTTGGCGCGGACCTTCGTGTTCTTGATCGAGGCACGCGTCGAGAGCCAGGCGAGCGCGCCGCTCTCGGAATCGAGGCGGCCCGGAATCAGCTCGAACGCGTTCACGCCGATCACGTCGCGACCCCAGGTGCCCTGTCCTGAGAGCGGGGCCTCGGGATCGCGCGGGAGCGTGCCGCGTCCGACCTGGATCGCGACCACGCCGGGGCGGATCGCCGTGTGCGGGAACGCGGTGATCTCGACCTCTCCGCCTTCGGTGGTGACGGAGAGCACGTCGCCGAGCTCGATGCCGAGCGCGCTTGCGGTCTCGGGGTGCAGCTCCGCGTAGCTGCCCCACATCGTCTTGGTGACCGGGTCGGGAATCTCGTGCAGCGCCTGCACGCGCGTGAGTCGGCCGTCGAAGAGATGGTGCGACGGGTAGACCACGAGCACCGGGTCCGCGCCGTTGCCAATGAGCGCGGCCGGCTCGAAGTCGATCGAGCCCGCGCCGGACGCGACACCGATCGGCGTCGCTGCGACGCTCTGCCGCTCTCCGCCGACGGCCAGCGCCGCCTCGAAGCTGGCTCGCCCGCCCCAGGCGGCGCTGAGCTGATCGCGCAGGCCGCCCTCGGGAACCGTCGCGCCGAGCGCGCGTGCCGCGTCGAGCAGAACCTCGACGGTCGCGCGCGTGTCGAAGAGCGGACGCACGGCGGGCTGCTGCAGCTGCCGGATGCCGCGCACCGGCTCGGCATCGCCCCATGCTTCGTACGCGGTGTGGTCGGGCAGGATCAGGTCGGCGAGCGCCGAGGTCTCGTCGGGGGCGCTGGCGAAGCTGACCGTGAAGACCTTTCCCGACGCGATCGCGTCGGCGAGCCCGACTTGCGGCGCGGTGAGCGCCGGGTTCGTGTCGTGCACCAGCAGGACGCCGATCTCGCCGCCGCGCATCCGTCCGGCGAGCTCGGAGAGATCCTGGAAGCGCGCGAGCCGGCCGACGTTGTGGTCCGCGCCGAAGACCAGCGTCTTGCCCACGGCTCCGGAGACCGCGTTCAGGATCTGCACCGCCGCGGCGAAGCGCGCCGCGTTGGTCCCCTGCAGCTCCACGCCCGGCGGGAGCGCGAGCGGCGCCGACGCGGCGGCGATGCGCTCGGCGAGCTTCGAGAGGACGGGCGCGGCGATCCCCGTGCGGTCCGCGACGGAGGCGGCGGAGTACTTGGAGAACACGCCGCGCAGCGCGTCGGGCGCTGAGCCGCGGATCTTCGCCACCTCGCTCGCGAGCGCGATCGCGACGAGCACCTCGGTGCCCGGCGTCGGCGCCAGCCACTGATCGGTGTTGCCGCCGGTGAGACCGAGTCGCGGGCCGACGAAGCTCGCGAAGCCCTTGCCTTCGGCGCGGGCCTCCGAGTAGGCGATCTGGTTGGCGAGCGGCGAGAGCCAGGTCTCGAGGAAGTCGGTGCCGAAGGCGATCAGAACGTCGGCTTCGCCGATCCGGAACTGCGGCACCGCGCGAGTTCCGAAGACCAGCTCGTTGGCGCGGCGCAGCGCCTCGTGGGCGTACGGCTCGAAGCGCAGCCGCTGGCCGGCGGAGCCGATCGCCGCGAGTGCCTGATCGATCAGCGCATCGCGCGTCCCCGTCTCGTGTCCACCGAGGAAGAAGGCCTTGCCGGGATTCGCGCGCAGCGCATCGACCAGCAGCGTCGCGCCCTCCTCCCAGGTCACGGCGACGTGGGAGCTCGAGCCGTCGGGGTCGACCACGCGCTTCATCGGGCCCTTGAAGCGGCCGTGGTCGTAGGTCTGCATCAGGCCGAGCTCGCCGCGCACGCAGACGCGGCCGCGCGAGAGCGGATCTTCCGGATTTCCCTCGATCTTGATCGGCCGGCCTTCGCGCGTCTTCACGCGCACCGAGCAGGCCGCCGGGCACGCTCTGCAAGTGCTGTTGTACCAGGTCGCGAGCCCCGGAATCACTTCCGTGGGCTGATTCAGGTACGGGATGATCTTCTGGATCGGCTCGTTGCACGCGACGGTCGCCGCAGCGCCCGCGGTCATGCCCACGATCTTCAGGAAGTCTCGGCGATCGATCTCCGGCATGGTGTGTCTCGGTCCCCGGTTCTTCTAGTAGTGGCAGGCCGCGCAGTCGTCGGACCCGCCGCGCTCGAGGTGGCACTCCATGCACCAGCCCATCTCGAGCTTCTGCGAGGGAGTCCACAGACTGCGCCTGGTGAACTGCATCTGCGGCACGAGATAGACGCGCTTCATGTTCTGGACCTCGCCATGACACTCCTGGCACGCGACGCCCGCGTTCACGTGACGCATGTGCTTGAACTGCACGTGGTCCGGAAGATCGTGGATCCGGATCCAGGGGATCGACTCGCCCTTCGCGGCGAACTCCTGGATCTTGGCGATCTCTTCCGCCGATCCCTCGGTTCGTCCGACCTTCACGTGGTTGTGACAGCCGAGGCAGGTGGAGACCGGAGGCACGGTCGCGTGCTGGCCGCGCGCTGCGGGGCCGTGGCAGTAGAGACACTGCATGCCGAGATTTCCCGCCTCGACCGAGCCGGCGTGGATCTCGTGGTTGAACGCGATCGGCTGTTCGGGGCCGGTCTGCTCCTCAGGCGTGTATTCGTAGAGGCCCGCCGCGGTCGCGGTGAGCACGGACGCACAAATTCCGACGAGACAGAGCCCGATGAGGGTTCGCTTCCGCGGTTCCATGTTGCGGGCGCATAGTTACCCGCGCCGCACAGGCGGGTCAAGCCTGCGCACAGGCCGGAATCGTCCATGCATCAAATCGCTGCGAGGCTGGAATCGGTCCTCAGACCGGGGCGAATCGAAGCATCGCGAACGGGCCGAACGCGGGATCCTCGCGATAGGAGATCACGCGCGCGACGCCGCAGAAATCGAAGCCGAGCGCCGCGTCGTCGCGGGGTTCGCGCCCCAGAAGAAGCTGGACCAGGTACGCGAGCAGCCCTCCGTGCGAGACGACCAGCGCGCGCGCACTTTCGTCGAAGAGAAGCGCCTGGCACAACGCCTGAGCTTCGCGCGCCCGCGCGAGGAAGGCCGCGCGGCTTTCGCCCCCGGGCGCGGTGAAGCCGGAAGCCGAGAGCCGCGCCAGCACCGTGCGGCCCAGACGGAAGTCGTCGGGCCAGCGGCGCAGGGCTTCCCCGTGATCGACGCCGTCGAGCCGCCCGAGCGCGCCCTCGGCGAGGCAGTCGTGCGTGCGGAGAGCGATCCCTCGACCGCGAACGAGAATCCCGGCCGTCTCCTTGGCGCGGCGCAGCGGCGACACCAGACAGACGTCGAAGGGCCTCTCGCGAAGCGAATGGGCGAGCGCGGCTGCTTGCGCCCGGCCCTCCTCCGACAGGCCGTGGTCGCCGTAGCGTCGCGCGTGCAGCTCCTCGGTCGCGCCGTGCCGGACGAGCAGAAGCTCCAAAGCGCGACTTCAGCCCGCGCGCGCCCGGCGGCGGCGCGGCAGTGACGTTCCGCCGTTCTCGTGGTCTAGCGCGTAGCTCATCAGGTTCTTCACGTCGTAGCAGATCTGCCGGATGTCGTAGCCCATGGTCAGATCGAGGTGACTGTTCCCTCTCACCGGGCGCCAGAGCAGATACTCGCTCGACGCGGCCCGGTAGACGTTTCTCGTGGTCCGGACCGAAGCGAGCGGATCCTCGTCGCCGAAGAAGATCGCGAGCGGTATGCGGATGCGCGGGAACGCCGCCGCGATGTCGTGTCGAAGCTGCGGGCTGGTGAGCTCGCCGCGCCTCGCCCAGCGAGCCAGCTGCTCGAGCGTGGCGCGCGGCTCGTCGTTGCCGCCCTCGCGAAGCAGCGGCCGGAGCGCGCCGAGCGCCACGTTCCGCGGCTGATACAGCAGCGGTCGACTGAACGGCAGACGCCCGGTGAGCGGCGCCTGAACGGCGCTGCGCAGATTCTCCTCGAACCAGCGGAACGCGGCTCGGAACGGCAGGCGCCGGAAGCGCCAGGGCGAGAACTCGCGCGTCGGAGCCGTGAGCCCGGGAAGGCGCTGCACCGTGCGAGCGCCCACGCGCAGCAGGTTCGCACCGGCGAGCAGAACGTCGATCGCGGGGAATCCCAGCACCGGCCCCCACGCGAGCAGACGCAGCCACACCGGCAGGCGCGCGAAGTCGGACGGGGAGCCGATCGTGATCAGGCCCTGAAGATCGTCGAAGAGCGTCGCGTAGGCGTAGCCGAGGATGCCTCCTAGGCTGTGACCGCAGTAGAAGATCCGCTCACGTCCGGAAATGCGTTTCACTTCGGCGACGGCGGCAGGAAGATCGAGAAGCAGATGTGAGTCGAGATCCCAGAGATAGTCGAGATCCGCGGGCAGCTCGCCGCCGTTCGCCCGCGCCTCGCGCCTCTGTTGCTCGACTCCGCTCTTGCCGTGACCGCGTAGCTCGAGCAGGAACAGATCGGCGCCGAAGTAGAGCATGCTCTTCACGAACTCGCCCGAGCTCCAGGCGCGACGGTTCTGCGTGTAGCCGTGCACGAGCAGCAGCGGCACGCCCAGAAGCGGCTGCGGGAAGGACTGCGCGCGCGGGCGGTAGCGCGTGAGCGCGAGGGTCCAGCCGTCCTCGGTGCGGACAGCGAGCTCCTCGCGGGTGTGGAGATCGGAGAACTCGACGTCGTCGACGCTCGTCGCGACGGCGCGAAGCTGCGCCACCGATCCACCGAACTCGCTCACCACCCCTCCGTGCCGGCGGGCGCGAGCTTAGCTCAGGAATAGCTCGGGTTCGAGACTTCCAGACGCTCGGCGGTCGTCGCGCGGAGGTGCGCGAGCAGGCGCGATCGCGCCTCGCCCTCGGCTCCGAATCCGCCGCGGATCCGCGCGCAGAGCTCGCGTTCCAGCGCCTCGACCGAGCGCTCCAGCTCGCGCGGATCGGTCGGCTTCGCATCGACCCTGCCGAGCAGCTCGCAGAGGCGCGCATGCTGCGCGGCTCTGTGCACGCCCTCGAGCTCGAGCTCGCGCAGCACGATGCCGAGCGCGTTGATCGAGACGCGGGCGTGGAAGCGCCGCACGCCCTCGAGCTCGGGCAGCAGGTCCTTCTCGAGGAAGCTCCGCACGGCAGCCAGGAGCTCCTGCTTCGTCGGCCGATCCACGGCTAGCCCTCCAGCTCTCGCGACAGGAATGCGATCGCCCGCTGCCACGCGTCGGCCGCGGCCTCGGACCGGTAGCTCTCGGCGCGGGACTCGTTGGCGAACGCGTGACCCGCTCCGGTGTAGACCACGGTCTCGAGCGGCAACCCGCGCGAGGCAGCCTTCGCGCGCAGCTCCTCGACCTCGGCCAGGGGAATGAACACGTCCTCGGAGCCGAACAGCGCGAGCAGCGGGATGGCGAGATCTGCGAGCGCGTCCGACGCGTGCTCCGGATTCGCCTCGTCGATCGCGTCCGCGCGCAGCAGTCCGTACCAGGAGACCACCGCCGACAGTCCGGCGCAGCGCGCGGCGGCGAGACACGCGTACTTCCCGCCCATGCAGAAGCCGGTGAGCCCGACTTTTCGCCCCGCGACCTCGGGCCGCGAACCGAGCCAGGCGACCGCCGCCGCGATGTCGGAGAGCACGCGCCGATCCGGCAGGCGATGCAGGAACCGCATCACGGCGGGCATGTCCGCCGGCGTGCCGGGCTTCTCGCCGCGCGAGTACAGATCGAGCGCCAGGGCGACGAATCCGGCGCGGGCCAGGCGCTCCGCGGCGCGGTGGTACGGATCGTACAGACCCCAGACGTCGTGGATCACGATCACGCCCGGCCGCGGCAGCCGCGTTCGAGTATCGCCCGGAATCTGCTCGGGCAGGTAGAGCGCGCCGCGGAGCCGCTCGGGGCCGCTCGCGAACTCGACGTTCACGCGAGCGCCTCGCGCTGCCTCCACACGTAGATCTTCATCGGCGGAACGTTCCAGAAGCCGCTGTGGGTCTCGGGCCGCGCGCCGAAGACGGGCTCGCCGAGATCCTTCACCTTGCTGCGGAACTGGTAGGCGACGAAGCGGCCGTCGGGGCCGAGTACCCGCTTGGCCGCCTGCAGCGTCGCGAAGCCGACCCCGTGCTCGAGCGTCGAGAACGGGATTCCGCTCATCACCAGGTCGGCCTTCGACTCGCCCACCTTCGCCAGCGCCGCCTCGATCTCGGTCGCGCTGCCGTGGTGGATGTAGAGCCGCGGGTCGGGAAGCTCCTTGCGCAGCACCTCGACGAAGTCGGAGCTGATCTCGATCGCCACGAGCTTGGCGTCCGGTCGCATCCGCTCGAGCGCGTGGCGAGTCAGCACGCCGGTTCCGGGACCGAGCTCGACGATGACGCGCGCCTGCGCGATGCCGCCGCACTCGAGAGTCCGCCGCGTGAGGAACCGCGAGCTCGGAATCACCGATCCGACCTCGCGCGGGTTCTTCAGGAAGCCCTTGAAGAACTCGAGCGACTGGCGGGCGGTCGAGGCTCGTGGACGCGCGGGGGACTTCATCGAAACCTGCTCCTAGGCGGCAATGCACCGGGCCCGACGGGTTTTATCGCGCCGCGTGCACAGGGTCAACCGTCAGGTCCGGATTCCGTCCGCGAAGAGCTTGGTGGAACGGCGCAGCAGCTCGCGTCCCGCCCGATCGGCCGTCTCGGAATCGCGGGCCGAGATCGAGACTCCGAGACGCTGCAGCAGCGGTCGCAGCTTCTTCCGCTCCGCGACCAGATCGCCCGGCGCGCGAAGCGGGCCCTGCTCCGCGAGAAAGCGCGAGAGAGAGTTCGCGAGGATCCGGAGCACCCGGTTGTGAGTCATTCGCGCGAACACGACCTGCAGCTCGCGGAGCGACTCGAGAAACTCGGCGTCGGAGCGCTCCAGGCTGGCCGCGCGGCGCAGATCCGCCGCGCAGGTTTCGAGCTCGGCGTCGCTCGCGCGCAGGAGCGCGAGCTGCAGCGTGCCCGCGAGCACGATCTCGCGCAGCTCGAGCAGCTCCCGGACGCCCGCCGCGTCGGACTCGCCGCCGTCCGAGATCAGCGACGAGACGATCTCGAAGCTCGCGTGCTCCGCGTCCCGCACGCGCGCTCCCGAGCCGGGCTGGATCTCGACCAGGCGCAGCTGCTCGAGCTTCTTCAGCGCCTCGCGGATCGAGCTGCGATTCACGCGCAGGCTCGAGGCGAGCTCGCGCTCGGCCGGCAGGCGCTCCCCTGGCGCGAACGACCCGTCGAGGATCTTCTGCCGGATCCGCGCCACGACCTCGTCGAGCAGGAGCGGCGACTTGATCTCGGTGGGCGTCGCGTTCATCATCGCTGGCATGGTCAAAGCCTACTCGATCAGCGCCGCGGACATCGTCGCCGAGAAGGAGCGCGTCGGCGGCGACGTCTCCAGCTTCGAGTTCGCGAACGTGATAAAGCTCGATCAGCTCGCGCTTCGCAAGCTCGGTCCCGCCGACGTCCATCTGCGCATCCTGGCCGCGTCGGGCGAGCACAACGTCGATCACGCCGTGCTCGCGGACACCGACAGCATCGCGGCCTCTCGCGGCGGGAAGATCTATCCCGGGAACTCGGCCGTCGGCGAGGTGCTCGCGGTCGGAAGCGACGTCAAACGCTTCAAGCCCGGCGACGTCGCGCTCACGCACTGCAATGGTCAGCCCGACGGCTACGGCTACCCGATGCGGATCTGGGCCTACGACCAGCCGGACTCGATCGGCTGGTACGCGGAGGAGGCGGTCGTCGGCGAGTGGCAGCTCGTGCCCGCCCCGCTCGACTGCGGCCTGAGCCTGTGGGAGATGGCGGCGCTGCCGCTGCGAGCGCCGACCGCCTATCACATGTGGCGACGGGCGCTGGGGATCTTCCGGCTCAAGGTGCCCGACACCAAGCTGCGACGCCTGAACGTGCTCTCGTTCGGAGGCGGAGTCGGCGAGTGCTTCCTCATGCTCGCCAAGGCCGAAGGCCACCATGCCTTCTTCTGCTCCGGCTCCCCCGACCGCCGCGAGGCGCTGTCGCGCCAGGGAATCCGCGGAATCGACCAGAAGGCGTACAACCGCTTCGCCTCGCGCGACGACGTGAAGGCGTTCCACGGCGAGGTCAAGAAGCTCACCAACGGGGTCAACATGCACATCGTCTGCGACATGCTGCGCGGACCGGTCTTCGACGCGGGTCTCGCGGTCGCCGCGCGCTGCGGCGTGAACGTCTCCGCGGGATGGCAGCTCTCGCAGCAGGTCAGCTACAACTCGACGCTGCAGTCCGTGAAGCAGGTCACGATCGACCACACTCACTACGAGACCGTCGAGGGCTGCGCCGCGGCCACCGAGCTCTACGGCGTCGTCTTCAAGCCGACCGTGCACAAGGAGATCTACGCCTTCGAGGATCTCCCGCGCGCGATGCGCGAGATGTACGACGCGCGCCAGACCGGAATTCCGATCATTCGCGTCGCGAAGACGATGCCGGAATCGCTGCGATCGCTCGTCTGACGGCGCCCGCCTTCTGGCTGCTGAAGTCCGAACCCGAGGTCTATCCGTTCTCGCAGCTGGTGGCGGAACGGACCACGCTCTGGGAGGGCGTGCGCAACCACCAGGCGCGGAACAACCTGGCGGCGATGGCGATCTCCGACCTCGTGCTCTTCTACCACTCACACGACGCCGATGTCGTCGGGATCGCACGAGTCTGCCAGGCCGCGCGCCCTGACCCGACCAGCGACGACCCGCGCTGGATCGCCGTCGGGATCGAGGCCGTGAGACCCTTCGCCCGGCCCGTACCGCTCGCCGAGATCCGCGCCGATCGCGCGCTCGGGAGACTCGCGCTCGTGACGCAACCGAGGCTCTCGGTGATGCCGCTCTCGAAGCCGCAGTTCGATCGCCTGCTCGAGATCGGCCGCACGACCCTGCCGCGCGGACTCGCGCTCAGATCGGCGAGGGCGGCGGAGGCGGACGGACCGGGTTGAAGCCGGGCCGAGTGACCACGCTCTCGCTGCCGATCTCCTCGGGAGTGAAGCGCTTCTCCAGATTCTGGAGGATGTCGTCGAGCGCGATCATGAGCCCCGGCATGGCGCCCACGACCTCCGCGATCCCGTTCTCGCGCAACGTCGACGCGGTGACCTGCAGGTATACGATCAGCTCCGAGATGCCACGCTGACGAGCGCCTTCGCTGAGCTGCTCCGCCACGCGCTGGCCGAGCTCCGCGGCGAGGGCGTCGATCCGGGTCGCGGAGTCGGCGACCTCTTTGCACTCCGGGTGCCACATGTCGGTGCCCTTCGAGACCACCGCCTGGACGCGATCGCGCTCGGCCAGCAGGTCGATCCAGATCTCGGGGAAGCTTCGCGCGCGGATCGGCGCGCCTTCGGCAGAAGGACCGTCCGCCTTCTCGGCGGAATCCTTGCAACCGCCGACCAGGACCAGCGCCAGTACCATCAGGGAGCCGAGGATCCGCCGCATGCTTGCCTCCGTGGGAGAGACCGAGCGTACCCCGCCGGCCGAGCCCGTGCTAGCGGCGGACGCGCAGGAGCAGCAGGCCGTCGCTTCCCGGTGTAGACAGGCGCGAGAGCGCGTTCCCGTCCAGCGCGATGCGCACGTTCGACACGCCGCGCTCGCGCAGCGCCCGTTCGAGCTCGCCGAGCAGCGCGCCGAGCGCGGAGCCGTGAAGGACCCGTCCCCTGCGGTCGGTGCCACCGAGCTGCCAGAGCGGAACCGGGCGTCCGAAGCTCCGCGCGCGCGGCGCCACCCAGCCCGGCGGAATCTGACCCTCGTCCCAGGCGAGATGCACGCTCTGCTCGAGCAGCGCGTTCTCGTCGACGCCGAGCCCCTCGAGCCCGTCGATCGCGATCGTGCGCACCGTGACCAGGACGCCGGGGAACGACGCCCGATCCACGTCACGCGCCGGCTCGCCGATCGATGGCGTGGGCGGACCCGCGAGCAGCAGCGCGAGCGAGGCGAGCAGGGCGCGCATGTCTCATGCCTCTTCGACGCGACGCACGGGCCGGCTTTAGATCCCCCCGCGAGCCCGGCCCTAGAGCAGCGACGGGTAGCAGAGCCGGCCGCCCTGGACCCGCGCCAGCGGATCGAGAACGTGCAGCTCGCGGGAGCTCGGATGCGCGAGGTGGACGACGCGCCAGCCGCGCGCGACCAGGGCGTCGGAGAGGATGCGCCGGTGACACTGCCGCCAGTCGCGCTCCGCGCACAGGAAGGCGCAGCTCCGCTCGTGCGCGAGCGACTCGAGCCGAGCGAGCCCGGCCTCGAACGGCTGCGATCCGAGCGCGTCGGCGTAGGCCCGGAGGGCAGGCTCGCGGAGCGCGCGGTTCGCCGAGCGCTCGATCGGGATCGCAGGCGAAAGGCGCCCGCCGAGCTCGCTGCCGAGAAAGACGTAGTCGATCCCCGCGGCGCGAAGCCCGGCTTCGAGCGAGGGCCGGGCGTGCTGCGGGTGGCGCTTCGACACCGGAAAGCGTCGCACGTCGGCGACCAGCGCGATCCGGCTCTCCCCGAGCAGGCTCACGAGCTCCGCGCGTGTGAGCGACGAGTGGCCGACGCTCGAAATCTCCACGGGCTATCCGAATCGATCCGGCGAGAACGGCGCGAGGTCGAGACCGGTGCGCTCGCCGGCGACGATCTCGGCCACGAGCCTACCGCTGATCACGCCCTGCGATATCCCGCTCATTCCGTGGCCGGTGGCGATCACGAGATTGTCGAACTTCCGGGTGCGGCCGAGGATGGGGCGATCGTCCGGCGTGAGCGGCCGCAAACCCCGCCAGGTCTCGACGTGCGGCTCGGTCTCCACGCCCGGCAGCACGCGCGCGACGGCGCGCTCCACGGCGCGCACGCGGCGCAGGTTCACCGAGAGATCCAGCCCCGCGAGCTCGAGCGTGCCGCCGAAGCGCAGGACCTCGCCCATGGGCGTGACGAAGACCTTCGACTCGGAGAGCATGATCGGTGTCTCGCCGAAATCGGAGGGACACCGAACGGTGATGCTGTAGCCCTTCGCGCCCTGCACCGGGAGCCGGAGACCGAGATCTCGCGAGATCTGCGGCGACCAGGCTCCGCCCGCGATCACGACCTCTCCGGCTTCGAAGTCCCCGCGCGTGGTGCGCACGTGCGTGATGCGGCGCCCGTCGCGCGCGATCGCGAGCACCTCGTGGCCGGTCCGGATCCGCGCGCCGCGCGCGACCGCGAGCCTCGCCAGCTCCGCGACCAGCCGCGCCGGCTGGACGTGCGCGTCGACGGGGAAGAGCACGCCGCCGGTGATCGCGCCCGCGACGCGCGGCGCGAGCTCGCGAACGTCGGCCGGCGAGAGGGCCCGGCCGTCGCCGCCGAGCTCGCGCAGGACTCCGTCTTCGTGGTGCGCGGCCGCGAGACCCGCCTCGCTTTCGCAGAGCACGATCAGCCCGCGTCGGGCGAAGCCGATCTCGACGCCCGGCCGGGACGCGAGCTCCGCGCAGAGCGCCAGGTTCGCGAGCGAGAGCTCGCGATTCAGCCGCAGCGTCTCCCGCGCTCGCGTCGCCGTTGCGGCGCGAAGAAAGCCTGCGAGCCAGCGAACGAGCTCGAGGTCGAGTCGCGGCTTCACGTAGAACGGGCTCTCGGGATCGAAGAGCCAGCGCAGCGCCTGTCCGATCACGCCCGGCGCGGGAAGCGGTGTGCCGTGACTCGGGAAGATCCAGCCCGCGTTTCCGTACGACGCGCCGGAGCAGATCTCGCCGCGCTCGAGCAGGACCACGCTCGCGCCGCGCTCGGCCAGGTGATGTGCGCTCGCCGCACCGACGACCCCGCCGCCGATCACGATCGCGTCGAAACGCTCGCTCATACGCTGCGAATCCGGCGCGTCAGGGCGACGCGATGCCGAGCGCCGCCGCCAGCGCGTGATAGATGAAGCTCTGCTCGCGAGAGCCGTGGAAGAGCGCCGCGCTCGGTCCGCCCGCGTAGACGGGAACGTCCTCGCCGCCGTGCGTCTCCGAGGCGAGCGGCAGCGTCGCCTCCTGCAGATACAGCGACGACTCCGTGTCCACGTCGGAGAGATCGGGTCGGCCGAGCTTGGGCGCGCTCGATCTCTTGGCGAAGTGCGGCAGGCGCTTGGGGCCCTCGGGCTGCGCGTCGCTCGCGCCGACGTAGCCGGGGCCGTTCGCGTAGCCGAGCGTCGTGTATGGCAGGCCGGTGAGATCCGGCGCCGGCGTCGTGCCGAGCGGGCTCTCGCCGGACGAGCCCACGACGAGGCCGAGGATCGGATTGCCGCGCTTCGGGTAGCCCGAGATCGTGAACGTGTGACTGTGGTCGGCCGTGACCACGATCAGCGTCGTCGCGGGGTCGGTGAGCTCGCGAGCGACCCGCACCGCGTTCGAGAGCTCGATCGTCTCGCCGAGCGCGCGGCGGGCGTTGCCCGCGTGATGCGCGTGATCGATCCGCCCGCCCTCGACCATCAGGAAGTAGCCTTTCGGCGCGCGTTCGAGCAGCTCGATCGCCTTCCGGGTCATCTGCGCGAGCGACGGCTCGCCGGCAGCGTCGGTCGCGCGATCCTCTTCGAACTTCATGTGGCTCGGCTCGAAGAGCCCGAAGAGCTTCGGCGTCTTGGCCGCGTCCACCGCCAGAAGCTGATCCGCGTTCCAGGCGTAGACACCGCCGGGGTTTCGCGATCGCCACTCTGCGACCAGGTCGCGTCCATCCACGCGCGCGCCCTTCTGCTGCGGGTACTCCGGGTCGGCCTGCGTCGCGGGCAGGAAGAACGCGCGCCCGCCGCCGAGCGCGACCTCGATCCCGTCGCCGTGCGCGAACTCGACGAGCTGCCGCGCGATGTCCGGAAAGCCCGCCTCGCGCGCAGCGGCGGGCAGATTCGCGTCGCCCTCCCAGTTGCGATCGGGCGTGTGCGCGTAACAGGCGCCGGGCGTCGCGTGCGTGATCGTCGTGGTCGTCACGACCCCCGTCCAGAGTCCGCGGTCCTCGGCCTGCTCGAGAAGCGTCGGCACGCTCCCGGCCGCGCTGGCCGCGAAGTCGCCGCGCGCGACGCTCTCGGCGACGCCGAGCACGCCCGCGCGCGTCTTCACGCCCGAGACCATCGCCGTCATCGTGCCGGCCGAGTCGGGAACCTGGAAGTCGGTGTTGTAGGTCTTCGAGAGCGCGGTGAAAGGCAGTCGCTCGAACTCGAGCAGATTCTCCTCGCCCGACCCGCCGCGCAGCTGGCCTTCGCGGATGCGCGCGGCCGTCACGGTCGCGATTCCCATTCCGTCGCCGACGAACAGGATCACGTTCCGCGCGGGCCGGGTTGCTCCGACCTCGGCGCGCGCGGCCGATAGCGCCTCGCGTCCGGCGCGAAACGAGGCATCGGCAGCGACGTCGCCGGCGCGCGCCGCGCTCGCGCCGAGCAGAGCCAGCGGCAGAGCCAGAGCCGCGAGAGCGACGCGCGCGATCAAGGCTCGTCCAGCGCTTCGAACTTGCCGACGCGCCGCGCGTGCCGGCCGCCCTCGAACTCGGTGTCGAGCCAGAGCCGGACCCAGGCGAGCAGCTCTTCGGCCGGAAACTCGCCCGCGCCCAGGCAGAGCGCGTTCGAGTCGTGGTGCTTGCGCGTCATGACGGCCGTGCGCGCGTTGTAGATCAGCGCGGCGCGTACGCCGGGAATCCGGTTCGCGGTCATCGCCATGCCGATCCCGTTGGTGCAGATCAGGATCGCGCGGTCGGCCTTGCCCTCCGCGACCGCTCGCGCGGCCGGGATCGCGTGGTCCGGGTAGTCGCAGGACTCGGTCGAGCCGGTGCCGAAGTCGGTCACGTCGTGGCCGAGCCGGCCGAGCTCCCGCGCGAGACGCGCCTTGAACTCGAAGCCCGCGTGATCTGCGGCGAGCGCGATCCTCATGATCGCCGGACTATGCCACGGGCCAGTGCGGGTGCCACGGACGCTCGCGCTCGAAGGCGTGCGCGGCCTGCAGCACCAGCTCGTCGCGGTGTCGCTCGGCCACGAGCTGCATCCCGATCGGAAGCCCGGCTCGCGACAGCCCGACGCGAAGCGACGCCGCCGGGTGCAGCGACAGGTTGAACGGGATCGTGAACGACGCGACGCCCCAGTCGAGCTGCGCTCGGCCCTCGGTCTCGAGCGGGAACGGCCCCTTCGCGGGCGGCGGGTCGAACGGAACCGTCGGCGTGATCAGCAGATCGTGCTCGGCGAAGACCGCGTTGCACCAGCGCGAGAGCTCGAGCCGGCGCATCGCCTGCTCCCTGAACCATTCCGGTGTCATCTGCCAGGCGAGCTTCATCGAGGCCAGCACCGCGCGGCCGAAGTCCGCCTCGCGCGCGGGAAGATGCTGCAGGTTCGCGGCCGCGAGCTCGAACGCGCCCCACATTCCCCAGGCCTGCCCCATCTTCGGCGGGCCGCCCTTGATCTCGACCAGCTCGTGGCCGAGCCGCTCGAAGAGCTTCGCCGCGTCGTACACCGCCTGCGCGATGTCGGACTGCACGACGGCGTAGCCCAGGTCGGGTGAGTAGGCGATCCGAAGCTTTCGCGGCACGCCGTCGGCGAGCTTCGCCCGGTAGGAGAAGCCCGGGTGCGGCAGTGAGCTCGGATCCTCGGGCGAGTAACCCGAAGTGACGTCGAGATACAACGCGTTGTCCGCGACCGTCTTGGTGAGCGGCCCCTGCACCGCCGTGTCGCCGTAGGACCAGAGACTCTTCGACTCGTTGGGAATCCGGCCGAACGTGGGCTTCAATCCGAACGCGCCGACGAAGCTACCGGGAATCCGCGTCGAGCCACCGCCGTCGCTCGCGGTGACCAGCGGCAGAAGGCAGGCGGAGAGCGCGGCCGACGAGCCGCCGCTCGAGCCGCCGGGCGTGAGCGCCGTGTTCCAGGGGTTCCGGGTCACGCCGAAGATCAGGTTCTTGGTGATCGCCGTGTAGCCGAACTCGGGCGCGTTGGTCTTGCCAATCGGGATCGCGCCCGCGCCTCGCAACCGCGCGACCTGCACCGAGTCCTGCGTGGCCAGGTTCTCGCGGTACGGGATCGAGCCGTGCGAGGTGACCAGCCCCGCGCAGTCCTCCAGGTCCTTCACCCCGAGCGGCACGCCCTCGAGCGGTCGCGCCTCGCCGCGCGCGATCCGCGCCTCTGCGTCGCGCGCCTGCGCGAAGAGCGCGTCGCGGTCGTACATGGCGACCACCGCGTTCAGCTCCGCGTTGCGCTGGTCCAAGCGGCGGAACACCGCCGAGAGCAGCTCGACGGGCGAGAGCTTGCGAGCCGAGAGGGCGCTGGTGAGCTCGACCAGGGAGAGGCGGAGCGGATCGTCCATCCGCGCAGTATACGGCCGGATCGCCTCAGGCGTTCGCGTAGATGTCCATCACCTCGTGCAGCAGCTCGATCGCCTCGGTCTTCGGGCGCTGGAAGGAGTTGCGGCCCATGATCGAGCCGAACGCTCCGCCGTCGGCCAGCCCGCGGATCTCGTCCAGGATCTCCTGCTTCCCCTTCGCCGGGCCGCCCGAGAAGATCACGATGCGCCGGCCGCCGAACGCGCTCTGCACCACGTGGCGCACCCGCTCGGCGAGCGTGGCGACGGGGATCTTCTCCTTCTCGTAGACCTTCTTCGCCTCGGCCTGCTCGATGTGCGCGGAGGGCGGCTTCACCTTCACGACGTGGGCGCCGAGCTGGCAGGCGATCTGCGCGGCGTAGGCGGCGACGTCGATCGCGGTCTCGCCCTCCTTGGACAGGCTCGAGCCGCGCGGGTACGACCAGACCACCACGGCCAGCCCCTTGCGCTTGGCCTCCTCGGTGAGCTCGGCGATCTGCCGGTACATGGTCTTGGCCTCGCCCGAGCCGGGGTAGATCGTGAAGCCGATCGCCGCGCAGCCCAGCCGGAGCGCCTCGTCCACCGAGCCGGTGATCGCGGGAAGCGGCTCGCCGCCCTTCGCGAGCGACTCGCTGTTGTTCAGCTTCAGGATCATCGGCACGTCGCCCGCGAACTCGGCCGCGCCGGCCTCGAGAAAGCCCAGCGGCGCCGCATAGGCGTTGCAGCCCGCGTCGATCGCAAGCTCGAAGTGGTAGCGCGGGTCGTAGCCCGCGGGATTGGGCGCGAAGCTTCGCGCGGGCCCGTGCTCGAAGCCCTGGTCGACCGGCAGGATCACCATCTTGCCGGTCCCGGCGAGCCGTCCGTGGTTCAGCATCCGCGCCAGATTGGCCTTCGTGCCCGCGTTGTCGGCGCTGTACCAGGAGAGAATTTCCTTCACACGTTTGGTCGTCACGCTGTGGCCTCCAGGTTTCCAAGGCTCGCGCCCGGAAGAATCGCGGGCATGTTATCCCATCGAATCCGGCGCGGCCGCTGTCCCGTTCGGGATCAAGCAAAGCCCATGCCGCGCCGTAGCGGGAGATGGATGCGCACTCGTGCGGTACGGATCGTCTGCACTCTCGGGCCCGCCACGCGCTCGAACGCGACCCTGCGGGGTCTGATCGACGCGGGCATGAGCGTGGCTCGGATCAACTTCGCCCACGGCACCGAGGCGGAGCACCGCGAGACCGTGGCACGCGTGCGGGAGGCGTCGCTGGCCAGCGGGCGGCCGGTGGCGGTGCTGCAGGATCTCTCGGGCCCCAAAATCCGCCTCGGAGAGCTCGAGCCGGCGACGCTCGCGCTCGAGACCGGGGCGCTGGTCACGCTGGGCTGCGGGCTTGCCAAGGGTGATGCGCGCACGCTGCCGGTCCCCGACGAGTACCTGGCGCAGGAGGCGCGGCCGGGCGGCCCGATCCTGCTCGGCGACGGCGCGGTCGAGCTCGAGGTTCTGGACGTCGACGCGAGCGAGATCCACTGCCGCGTCGTGGTGGGCGGCACGATCACCAGCGGCAAGGGCGTGAACGCGCCCGGCGGGCTCTCGGCGCGGCCGATCCTGGCGGAGAAGGACCTGCGCGATCTGGAGCTCGGCGTCGAGCTCGGCGTCGACCTGGTGGGCGTCTCGTACGTGCGCACCGAGGACGACATCTCGACGGTGCGCCGGGTGCTGAAGAGCCTGGGTCGACCGACGCCGCTGGTCGCGAAGATCGAGACGAAGCTCGCGCTGGAGAACCTGGAGGCGATCCTCGCGCGCGCGGACGCGGTGATGATCGCCCGCGGCGACCTCTCGCTCGAGATCCCGTTCGAGCGCGTGCCGATCGAGCAGAAGCGGATCGTGCAGGCGGCGATCCGCGCGGGGCGGCCCGCGATCACCGCAACGCAGATGCTGCAGTCGATGGTGACCGCGCCGCGGCCGACGCGCGCCGAGATCACCGACGTCGCGAACGCCGTGCTCGACGGAACCGACGCCGTGATGCTCTCCGACGAGACCGCGATCGGCGCCGACCCGGTGCGCGCGTGCCGCGCGATGAGCCGGATCATCGACGCCACCGAGGACGCCTACCCGAGCCACGCCGAGGTTCCGATCGACGGGATCTCGGGCGAGCTGCGCGAGCTCGTGGTCTTCTCGCAGGCCGCCGTGCGCACCGCGCGCGAGTGCGGCGCGCGAGCGATCGTCACCTGGTCGCGCGGGGGGATCGCGGCGCGGCTGCTCTCGCGCCAACGCCCGGGCGTGCCGACCGTCGCCCCCACCCGCTACGAGGAGACCTGGCGCCGGCTCGCCCTGCCCTACGGCGTGCGCCCGGTGCTCTGCCCGCGCGGCAAGATGAGCCTGGAGCAGCTCGAGCGGGAGATCGGCCGGCTGGACGGCACGGACTTCCTGCTCCTGGTCGGCCACATCGCCGGCGACCAGCGCCGCGTGCCCTGGATGAAGCTGGTGCGCGTGATCGACTCCGGCGAGTGGGACAGCGACCCGCGCGAGTGATCTGAAACGACCTTTGCCCGGCCAGCCTCAACAGGGTAAGGTCGCCTGCCCATGTCCAAGGACGCCTCCCCCCCCAAGGCCGTCACGCTCGCCGACTCGCCGCTCGACGAGATGTCGAAGAACGAGCGGCTGAAGCTCGAGAGCGAGGGGCTGTTCTGGGTCGCCGGCAAGACGAAGCACAGCTTTCGCTCCGAGCTCGACGACATGGCGGCGGGGCGCGCCGCGACGCTCTCCGGTGAGGCCAAGGAGATCTCGAAGCACTTCGGGATCTACAAGCAGCAGGAGCGCGTCGATGGCCGCAAGACGCACGACTACATCTTCATGGTGCGAATGCGCGTGCCCGCGGGCGGCGAGCTCACCGGCGCGCAGTTCCGCGCGCTCTGCGAGGCGGCGGATCGCTTCGGCGACGGAACGCTGCGGCTGACCACGCGTCAGGCGATCCAGTTCCACCACGTGAAGGCGCCGTATCTCGGGGCGCTGGTGCGCTTCCTCGGCCAGGACTACCCGAACAACGGCTACCAGATGTCGACGATCGCGGCGTGCGGCGACGTGAACCGCAACACGCTCTGCTCGCCGGTCGACGACCTGATCCCCGAGCTGCCGCTCCGCTCGCGCGAGCTCGCCTACGCGGTCGCGATGGAGCTGGCCCCGCGCTCCTCGGCCTACTACCAGATCTTCCTCACCGACGAGGCGGGCAAGATCGAGACGCCGATCACGAGCGACGAGCCGATCTACGGCCGCCAGTACCTGCCCCGCAAGTTCAAGGTCGCGTTCGCGCACGCGCACGACAACTCCGTCGACGCACTGACCAACGACGTGGCCTTCCTGCCGGTCGTCGACGGCGGCGCGATCGCGCAGGAGTACGACCTGTACGGTGGCGGGGGTCTGGGCACGACGCACGGAAACCCGCAGACCCGCGCGCTGCTCGCGCTCTACCTCGGCCGGGTGCCGAGAGAGCAGGTCGTGGCCGCGACACGCGCGATCGCCATGCTGCAGCGCGACCACGGCGATCGCGGCGATCGGCGCATGGCGCGCTGGAAGTTCACGATCCGGCGCCTGGGCGTCGAGCGCGTGAAAGCCGAGCTGCGCGAGCGCTTCGGGCTCGATCTGAAGGACGCGGCCCCGCAGCCGATCCCGCCCAACCGCTTCTGGCACGGCTGGCACCGCGAGGTCGGCGACGAGCGCTTCTTCCTCGGCATTCCGGTCGAGAGCGGCCGCGTGCGCGACACGGACTCGTGTCGGATGCGCTCGGCGGTCGGCGCGGTGCTGGCGGAGCTTCCCGAGGTCTGCGTGCGCGTGTCCTGCAACCAGGACCTGCTGCTCACGCACGTGCCCGCCACGAGGCGCGCGTTCGTCGACGCCACGCTGGCGGCGCACGGCGTCCGGCCCGCCGGCGCGATCTCGCTCTTCCGCAGGCAGGCGTTCGGCTGCCCGGCGCTTCCGACCTGCGGGCTCGCGATGACCGAGGCGGAGCGCGCGGTTCCCGGTCTGTGCGATGCGGTCGAGGCCGCCGGGCTCGGCGACGTCGACGTGGTGGTGCGCATGGCCGGCTGTCCGAATCACTGCTCGCGCCCGCCTTCGGCCGAGATCGGCGTCACGGGCTTCGGCAAGAACGCGCACATGATCGCGGTCGGCGGCTCGCGCGAGGGCACGCGGATCGCGCACGTGCTCTACGAGAAGATCTCGTCGGAGCAGATGGTGCCGGTGCTGATCGGCCTGCTGCGCGCGATCAAGCACGAGAATCCGGAGCGCCTGCCGGCCGGGGAATTCCTGCACCGCACCGCGCCCGAGCGGCTTCGCGCGCTCGTCGGCGTCGAGGTCTAGCTTCGATGGCGCAAGTCGAGCTCTCGAGCGAGGACGGGGTCGCGACGCTGCTGATCAACCGGCCCGAGTCGCTGAATTCGCTCTCGGTCGGGCTGCTCGGCGAGCTCGACCTGGCGATCGCGCGCGTCGAGCGCGAGCCCGGCATCCGCGCCGCGATCGTGACCGGCGCCGGCCGGGCGTTCGTCGCGGGCGCGGCGATCGACGAGATCGCGCGTCTCGACGCGCGCACGGGCCTCGAGTTCGCGCGCCGCGGGCAGGCCGTCTTCGCGCGCATCGAGAACCTCGACAAGCCGGTCGTCGCGGCGGTGAACGGCTTCGCGCTCGGCGGGGGCACGGAGCTCGCGCTCGCCTGCCACGTGCGGATCGCGTCGACGAAGGCGAAGTTCGGCCAGCCCGAGGTGAAGCTCGGCATCCTGCCGGGCTTCGCCGGCACGCAGCGCCTGCCGCGACTCGTCGGCCGCGGAGTCGCGACCGAGCTGATCCTGCACGGAGGCCACATCTCGGCCGAGCGGGCGCTGTCGATCGGCCTGGTGAACGAGGTCGTCGAGCCGGACGCGCTGCTTCCGCGCGCGAGGCAGTTCCTCGCCGAGTGCCTGAAGAACGGCCCGCGCGCGCTCGCGGCGTCGCTGCGCGCGATCCGCGAGGGCCTCGACCTGCCGCTGGCCGATGGCATCGAGCGCGAGGCGCGGATCTTCGGCGAGCTCTGCGGCACGCCCGAGATGGTCGAGGGCACCTCGGCCTTCCTGCAGAAGCGCGAGCCGAAGTTCTAGAGCGCCCGCCGATCGGGCCGATGGCGGCGATACTGCTCGAGCGTCCAGCCGAGCGCCGGATGCGATGCGAAGGCCGCCATGAACTCGCGCACGGAGTCCGGCACCGGCTCCGGACGCGCCATGTCGGGATGATCCGGCCGCACCAGCAGCGCGAGGTTCGCGGCGGCGGTGAGATCCGCGACGCTGAAGCTGTCTCCTGCGAGCTGGCCGCTCGGGCCGACCTCTCGCGCGACGAGGTCGAGCGCTGCGCGCGTGCCCGCGAACGCGTCGTCGACGGCGCGCGCGTCGAAGAGCTTCATGCTCCGGCCCACGACCTGCTTCGTGACCGGAAAGAGCGCGCGGTAGCCCGCGCGCACGGGCGCGCTCCGCCTTCCAGCGAAGATCCGGCACAGGTACGCCGGCTCCCGGATCAGCACGGAGAAGAGCGCGCAGCGTACGCGCGGGCCGACCTCGTCGTCGAAGTGCCGCTGCAGCGCGAGCGCGCGCTCTCGTCGCGCCGGGTCGGCCGGGTAGAGCGACGGGTCGGGCTGGAGCTGCTCGAGCGCGTCGATGATCGCCGCCGATCCGGCGATCGTGCGGTCTCCGATCTGAAGCACCGGCACCTGCATCTGCCCCGAGAGACGCTGCATCTGCGGCGCGTGCGGGCCCGGCAGATAGTCGACGCGCTCGTGCGCGATCCCCTTCCAGTCGAGCGCCCAGCGCACCTTCTCGTTGTAGTGCGAAAAGGGGAACTGGTGCAGGACGATGGCCGACTTCGTCACCCTGGCACCTGCGCGAAGCGGGTGCCGAGCTCCGGGTAGTTCGTTTCGGGCAGCGCTAGATCCCGCGCGGCCTCGACCTCGATCTGCACGGGGCCCTCGGCTCGCTTGGGCTCGACCTCGACCAGGATCGCGAGCGGCGACTCGGGCCAGCGGAAGCGGAGCGTCGCGCCCGAGCTCTCGCACTCCGCGCCGAGCAGCTCGCTCCACTGTCGCCGCGCGGCGTCCGCGGAAGCGGCCGAGAGCCGCACACCGAGAACGCGCGCGGCGTCTGCGGAGAGCCGCGGCGAGAGGATCATCTCGCCACCGGGGCGCGGCTGGGATTCCACCATCTGCACCACGATTCCCTGCGCCTGCTTCGGGTGCAGGAACGCCTCCTGCCAGTGCGGATCGGAGCGGTCGCTACCCACGATGGTGTAGCCGAGCTCCGCCGCGCGCGCACAGACCTCGTCCAGGCTCGGCACCTTGAACGTGACGTGGTGGATGCGCGGCCCGCCGCGCTCGAGGAAGCGGTGCAGGAAGCCGTCGGGCGGGCCCATCGGGTAGATCACCTCGATCCTCCCGCCGCCGGCGAACTCCCACTGCAGGAACCCGAACGGCACACCCGGATGTCCGCCCGCGACCGCCCCGCGCAGCACGCCCTCGAAGAGGGGCTTTGCGAGCTCCAAGCGAGGCAGGCCGATCGCGACGTGGTCGAGCTTGATGCCTGCCATCGCGTCGACCTAGAGCACCGCTTCGACGAGATGGGGCCCGCGCTCGCCGAACGAGCGGCCGAGCGCGGCTGCGAGCTCCTCGGCGGTCTCGACGCGCTCGCCGGGAACGCCCATTCCGCGCGCGAGCGAGACCCAGTCGAGGTTCGGAGGGCCCAGATCCGTGAGACCGCGCGCGGCCGGGCCCGGATCGCGGACGTCGGCGCGGGCGAGCTCGACCTTCAGGATCCGGTACATGCGATTGGCGCAGACGATCGCCGTGACGTCGAGCGACTCGCGCGCCGCGGTCCAGAGCGCCTGCAGCGTGTACATGCCGCTGCCGTCGGCCTGCAGCGCGATCACGCGTCGGTCCGGGCAGGCGATCGCGGCGCCCACCGCGTTGGGCAGCCCCTGCCCGATCGCGCCGCCAGTGAGGCCGAGCGACGAATGCGAAAGCGCGCCGCTCGCGTAGCCGAACCAGGGCGCGCCCGAGGTCGCCGCCTCGTCGACGACGATCGCATTCTCGGGCTGGAGCGCGGCGAGCGTGCGGCCGAGCGAGTCGGGCGTGAGCTTTCCGGTCGCGGGCTCGAGCCGGACGCTGGCGGCGAGCTCGTACTCGCTCTCGCCCGCGCCGAGGGCGTCGGCGAGCGCTTCGAGCGCGCCCGCCGCGTCGTCCTCGGGCCGGGCCAACACAGAGATGCGACACGTCGGCGGCGCGAGCCGGCTCGGCAGGTTCGGGTAGCCGAAGAACGCGACCGGCTCGGTCGCGCCCGCGAGCAGGAGCTGGCCGACCTTGCCGAGCAGCTCGATGCCCTGCTCCGGGAAGTACGGAAACTTCGCGAACGCCGGCAGACCCGCGCCGCGCTCGACGCGCGCGGGGAAGGTGCCGAACAGCACCCGAGCGCCGGTCTTCGCCGCGATTCGCGCCGCCGCGAGCGACCCGGATCTCGAGAGCGCGCTCCCGCCGAGCAGGATCGTTGCGGGCTCGCCGCTTCGCAGCGCGCGCGCGGCGGCGTCGATCCGATCCGAGCCGACCTTTTTCGCCGCTTCGACCGCGACCGGTCGCGACGGGCCGGGCGCCTCGCCCCAGGCGCAGTCCGCCGGGACGATCAGCGTCGCGACTCCGCCCGGCGCGCGCTGGGCTGCGGCGATCGCCTCGGCGACATCGCGCCCGAGCTCCGCAGCCGTCTTCGCCTTGCGCAGCCAGAGCGAGACGGGCCGCGCGAGCGACTCGATGTCGCTGGTGAGCGGCGCGTCCGCGTCGAGGTGCCAGGTGGCCTGGTCGCCGATCAGGTTCACGACCGGCGAGCCCGCGCGCCGCGCGTTGTGCAGGTTCGCGATGCCGTTGGCGAAGCCGGGCCCGAGGTGCGTGAGCGTGAGCGCGGGCTTGCCCGCCATTCGCGCGTAGCCGTCGGCCGCGCCGGTGACCACGCCTTCGAAGAGGCCGAGCACCGCGCGAATTCCCGGCACCGCGTCGAGCGCGGCCACGAGGTGCAGCTCGGTGGTACCGGGATTCGCGAAGCAGACCTCGACGCCCGACGCGACGGCGGTGCGGATCAGCGCCTCGGCGCCGTTCATATCCGCGCGCTGTCCGAAGGCTCCGGCACGACGAGGTTCTCGATCTGCCCGAGGCCCGAGATCGAAACGCGCACGCGCTGACCCAGCTTCAAGTATCCGCGCGGATTCATCGCGACGCCGACGCCCCCGCAGGTTCCCGTGCTGATCACGTCGCCGGGCTCGAGCGTGAACGCGGTGGAGAGCGTCTCGATCTGGTCGAAGCAGTCGAAGACCAGGTTCTTCGTGTTCGACTTCTGGCGCCGCTCGCCGTCGACGGTCGTCTCGAGGTCGAGGTCGTGCGGGTCGCCGAGCTCGTCGGGCGTGACCAGGAACGGGCCGAGCGGGCCGTGCGTGTCGAAGGACTTGCCGAGCGTCATCGTCGGCGCGCGCTGCTGCCAATCGCGCACCGAGACGTCGTTGCAGATCAGGTAGCCCGCGATCACCTCGATTGCGCGCGCCTTCGGCACGTGCCGGCAACGGCGGCCGATCACGAGCGCGAGCTCGCCCTCGTAGTCGAGCTTGTCGGAGACCCTCGGCATCCAGATCGGGTCGTAGGGCCCGTTCACGCAGCTGGTCTGCTTGTTGAAGAAGACCGGAAACTCCGGCGCCGGTCGGCCGGTCTCAGCAATGTGGTCCGCGTAGTTGAGCCCGATCGCCAGGAACTTCCGCGGTCGCAGGCAGGGCGCCTCGAGCTTGACCTGCGCGATGGGGACTCGCGGCCCGCGTCGGGTCGCGCCGCGCGCGAGCTCGAGAGCGTCGGGACCGGCGGCCAGGAACGCCTCCATCTCGCGCGGAAGCTCGGGCGCGGCCGCGGAGAGGTCGACCAGCTCGTCTCCGACGGCGACGCCGATCCTCGTGATTCCCCCGTGCGTGAACGTCGCAAGCAACACGCGCGGCAGTATAAGCCAACACCCGAAGGAGAATCCGATGCTGCGCCTTCACACCTGGGCCACCCCGAACGGACGCAAGGTCTCGATCGCGCTCGAGGAGCTCGGCTTGCCCTACGAGCTGCGCTTGGTCGACCTCGGCGCGAACGAGCAGATGAAGCCGGACTTCCTGGCGCTGAACCCCAACCACAAGATCCCCGTGCTCGAGGACGACGGGCTCGTGATCTGGGAGTCGGGCGCGATCCTGCTGCACCTGGGCGAGCGCCACGACCCGAAGGGGCTGATCCTGCCCAAGGACGCGCGCAAGCGCGGTGAAGCGATCCAGCTCGCGTTCTTCCAGACCGGCGGCGTCGGGCCTAACCTGGGCCGGCTCGGGGCGGCGCTGCGGAAGGAGGGCGAGAAGAACGCCGAGATGATCCAGATCTTCTCGGCCGAGATGGCGCGACTCTACGGAGTGCTCGACCGGATCCTCGCCGACGGGCGCGAGTATCTCGCGGGTGACTACTCGATCGGCGACATCATGCATTACCCCTGGCTCTCGTTTCCGCTGGCGCTCAAAATGCCCGAGCTGATGAAGCTGCCGAGCGTGGTCGCGTGGCTGGAGCGGATCGCCGCTCGCCCGGCCGTAGCGAGGGGCATGGCCGTGCCGAGCTAGGGGAATCGGAGCTCACGCCGTGATCGCGAGCCTGCGCGACCGCAACGAGTGGAAGTTCTTCGGCGTCCTGCCGCGGGCCGACCGCGCGCTCGCGGCAGGCTGGTGGCTCGTGCTGGTGCTTCGCGGGCCGCTGCCCGCGCTCTTCGCCGTGGCGATGGGCGAGCTGGTCGGCGCGCTGCAGGAATCGCGATCGCTTGCCGGCCCGCTGACACTCGTCGGTGTCGTCTTCGTCCTGCTCCAGGTGCTCTCGCCGATCCACCTGGCGCTCGGCGCGAATCTCGGCAGCCGCACCGCCGCCTGGCTCTACGACCGGCTCGCGATCGCCTGCGTGCGGCCGCCGGGAATGGGGCACCTGGAGGACCCGGAGCTGGCCAACGACCTGGCCATGGCGCGCGATTTCGACCTGGGAATCAGCGGGCCGCCGCTCTCGATCTCGATGGACTTCATCGCGAGCGGCCTGGTCGAGCTTCTGGGCGGACTCGCCTCGGCAGTGCTGCTGTTCGGCTACGCGTGGTGGGCCCCGCTCGTGCTCGGCGGGGCCTGGCTCGCCACGCACTGGCTGCTGCGCGAGAGCGGAGTCTGGCGCGACCGCAACACCGACGAGGTGCGCGAGGCGCAGCGGCATGCGGACTACGCCTATCGCCTGGCGGTCGATCCGCCCGCCGCGAAGGAGCTGCGGCTCTTCGGGCTCGCGAGCTGGACGGTCGAGCGCTTCCGCTCGCGCCGGCGCCTGCTCTTCGAGCTGCGCTGGCAGGCGACGCGGCTCCGCGAGAGGCCAGTTGTGTGGAGCCTGCTGCTCGTGCTCGGCGCGAACCTGGCCGTGCTCGGCGCGATGGGTGCAGATGCGGCCAGTGGCGCGCTGCCGCTCGGCGCGCTGGTCACGTTCGCGAGCGCGGCGGTCGGAGCGAGCATGATCGCGTTCGGAGGGCTCTCCTGGGCGCTCGACACCGCGTCGGCGCCCGCGGCGGCGGCGCTCAGGCTCGGCCCCGCGATGAGCCGCGCGGGCGACCTGCGCGACGGCGAGCGGTCGGCCGCGGGAATGCCGGCGCGCGAGATCCGCCTTCGCGGTGTCGGCTTCGCCTACCCGACGGCGGGCGAGCCGGTGCTCCAGGACTTCGACCTCGCGATCCCGGCGGGCTCGTCGCTTGCGATCGTGGGACAGAACGGCGCGGGAAAGACGACGCTCGCGAAGCTGCTCTGCCGGCTCTACGACCCGCAGCGCGGGTCGATCGAGATCGACGGCATCGACCTGCGCTCGCTCGAGATCGACGGCTGGCGTTCGCGACTGGCGGCGGTGTTCCAGGACTTCGTCCGCCTGGAGCTGTCGCTTCGGGACAACGTCGCTCCCGCCGGCGCGCCCGACGGCGTGATCCGCGCGGCGCTCGAGGACGCGGGCGCCTCGCAGCTCGCCGATCTCGACGCGGTGCTCGCGCGCGGCTATCCGGGCGGCACGGATCTCTCCGGCGGCCAGTGGCAGCGGATCGCGCTCGCGCGCGCCCTCTGCGCGGTGCGGCTCGGAGCCGGCGTGGTTCTGCTCGACGAGCCGACGGCGCAGCTCGACGTGCGCGGCGAGGCCGAGATCTTCGAGCGGATCCTCGCGCGGACGAGACACGTCACCACGATCCTGATCTCGCACCGCTTCTCGACCGTGCGCAAGGCCGATCGCATCTGCGTGCTCGAGCGCGGCGCGGTCGTCGAGCTCGGCACGCACGACGAGCTTCTGGCGCGCGGCGGCCGCTACCGGACCATGTTCGAGCTGCAGGCGTCGCGCTTCGAAGACGCGGCCGAGGCCGAGGCGGGGCTCGATGTCCTCGACTGAGGTTCCGCTTCCCGCCGGCCTGCCGTCGATGTGGCGGGCGCTCGCGCGCGGCTACCAGGCCGAGCCGCTGCTGCTCTCGGTCGCGTTCGGATCGTCGCTTCTCGCGGCGCTGCCCGACGCGCTTCTCGCGTTCCTGTTCAAGCTTCTCGCCGACGCCGTGCTCGCGGGCGACCGCGCGCTCGTGCTCGGCGCCTGCTTCGGGCTCGGCGCCTCGGCCGCAGCGACCTGGTTCCTGCGCGTGGTCAGCGATCGCACGCAGCGGCGGTTCCGCGACCAGGTCTCGATCGCGCTCGAGTCGCACGTGGCCGGACTGCAGGCCGGCCTGGCCACGATCGCGCACCACGAGCGGCCAGAATACCTCGATCGGCTCGCCGTGCTGCGCAACCAGGTCTTCGTGCTCGACCACATGTACGCCTCGCTCTTCTCGACCTGCGGCTGGGTGCTGCGCCTGGGCGTGACGCTCGCGCTGCTCGTCTCGGTCCATCCCGCGCTGATCCTGCTCGCGGCGCTCGCGCTCCCGACCGTGCTCACCGCGAGCTGGCGTCCCGGCGTCGAGCGCCTGATGGAGGAGCGCGGCGCCGCCGCGAACCGGCTCGCGCGGCACCTGTTCGACACGGCGACCAGCGCGGCTCCGGGCAAGGAGCTGCGCGTGACGCGGATCGGCGAGCGCCTGGTGCGACAGCGCCGCGAGGCCTGGGAGCGCTGGTACGCGCCGGTCGCGCGCGCGCGCTTCGCGAGCGCCGCGTGGCACGCGCTCGCCTGGGCGATCTTCGGCGGGGCGTACGTCGGCGCGGTCGTGTTCGTCGCGCGGCTCGAGCCCCTCTCGCCGGGAAACGTGCTGCTCGTGCTCGCCGCCGGCGCCCGGCTCTCGGCGTATCTCGGCGCGACGGTGGGCGAGATCGGCTTCCTGCGCGGAATCTGGCTCGACGGCTCGGTGCGAATGGCGTGGCTCGAGGACTACGCGGCGTCGCTCGTGCGCGAGACGGACGCACCCGTGCCCGCGCGGATCGAGCGCGCAATCCGCTTCGAGAACGTCTCGTTCGCCTACCCGGGCACGGATCGCTGCGTCCTCGACGACGTGAATCTCGAGCTCCCGGCGGGCTCGGTGGTCGCGATCGTGGGCGAGAACGGCGCGGGCAAGAGCACGCTCGTGAAGCTGCTCTGCCGTCTCTACGGGCCGACCAGCGGCCGCATTCTCGTCGACGGAGTGGAGCTGGCGCGGATCCCGGCCGACGGCTGGCGCGATCGGCTCGCGGGCGCGTTCCAGGACTTCTTCCGCTTCGAGCTCCGCGCTCGCCACAGCGTCGGCCTGGGCGATCTGCCGCGGCTCGACGACGAGCCCGCGGTCCGATCGGCGCTGGACCGCGCCGGCGCGGACGACGTCGTCGCGGCGCTCCCGCTCGGGCTCGACGCGCAGCTCGGCCCCAGTTGGCCCGAAGGCGCGGACCTGTCCTTCGGCCAGTGGCAGAAGCTCGCGCTCGCGCGCGGCTTCATGCGCGAGGCGCCGCTCCTGCTCGTGCTCGACGAGCCGACCGCGGCGCTCGACGCCGAGACCGAGCACGCGCTCTTCGAGCGCTACGCGCGGGCCGCGCGCGGCGAGCAGATCACCCTGCTCGTCTCGCATCGATTCAGCACCGTGCGCATGGCCGACCTGATCGTCGTGCTCGACGGCGCCCGCGTGGTCGAGACCGGCACGCACGAGGCGCTGATGGCGAGAGGCGGCCCGTACTCCGAGCTGTACGGGATCCAAGCGGCGGCCTATCGCTAGTCGTATGCTGGCGCGGCAGTGCTGGCGCGGCAGGAAGGGGCCCCGAGATGGAGACGAGTGCGAGTCGCGTCACGATCCGCCCGGCGGATCTCGATCGCGCGGGCGACGCGGACGCGCTCTACGAGATCCTCGACGCGTACGCGCGCGAGCCGGGCGGACAGAACGCGCCGCTCGCGGCCGGCGCCCGCGAGGCGCTGGTGCCCGGGCTGCGCGCGCACCCGCAGATCTTCGTGCTGCTCGCGTGTCTCGACGAGCGGCCGGTGGGTGCCGCGGTCTGCTTCTTCGGCTTTTCGACCTTCGCCGGCCGGGACTTCCTGAACGTCCACGATCTGGCGGTGCTTCCCGCGCAGCGCGGTCGCGGCATCGGGCGCGCGCTGCTCGAGGACGCCGAGCGCCGCGCCCGAGCGCGCGGCTGCTGCAAGATGACGCTCGAGGTGCACCAGACGAACACCGGCGCGCAGAAGCTGTACCGCGAGTTCGGCTTCGGCGGCTGGGAAGCGCCGACGTTCTTCGTCACCAAGAGGCTCTGATGCGATCGCTCCGGCACGCCCTTCTCGCAGCTCTCCTCGGCCCGATCCTGGCGCTCGTCGCGACCGCCTCGGCGAGCGCGCAGTCGAGCAGCGACTTCGACGGGGACGGCCTGGCCAACCTGTTCGACAACTGCCCGTTCGTCGCCAATGCCGACCAGCTCGACTCGAGCGCCCCCGCCAACGGCACGGGCGACGCATGCGAGTGCGGCGACACGCAGGGCGACGGCCGCGTCGACCTGGTCGACAGCGTCGTGCTTCGCCGCGCGCTCGCGGCGCTCGGCCCCGGCGTCGACGAGCCCGCGAAGTGCAGCGTCGTCGGCGGATCGATGGACTGCGACGGGCTCGACTCGGCGCGAATTCGCGCGGCGCTGGCGGGGACCGCCTCGCTCGAGCCGGTCTGCCGCGCGGAGGTCGGAGCCGGGGAGCTGCCGCGGCGGATGGCCGTGGCCGGCGACAGCATTACGCGCGGCTTCGCAGCGAGCTGCACGTGCAACGTCGGCTTCGCCTGTCTGCTCGAGTGCGCGTTCGGCGGCGTCGAGCAGCCGCAGTACTCCTGGTTCAACGGCAGCTCGTCGAGCGTCTTCGATCTGCGCACCCGCTACCGCTTCTTCGACCCTGCGATCGTGGCCGTCGGCTCCGCCGCCGCGAGCGGCGCGCGCATGCGCGGCGGCAGCGACAGCTTCGCGATCCAGGCGGGCCGGATCCTCTCGCAGAGCCCGCTCCCCGACTTCGCGCTGGTGCTGCTGGGCGGCAACGACATCTGCAGCCGGGACTGCGCGCAGCCCGGCCACTGCGCGAGCCCGCTCTTCACCGACCAGGAGTGGCGTGATGCGGTCGAGCTCGGCCTCTCCGCGCTCACGGCCGGCTTGCCCTCCGGAGCTACGATCTACCTCGGCAGCGTACCGCGCGTGCAGGACCTGTACGCCGCTGGCGTGGCGAAGCAGAGCCAGGAGTCCGATGTCGACTGCGAGCTGGTCTGGGCGGTCGCCGACGTCTGCCGCATCGCCACCGATTCCGGGACGCTGAACTCCGAGACGCAAGCCTTGCGGCTCGCCGCGATTGCCGAGCGGCAGCTGCGCTACAACGAGATCCTGGTCGAGACCGCCGCGGCCTACACTTCCAACTCGAACGGCCAGAACCCGCGCGGGCTGCGCGTGGTCGCGGAGTACGCGGGCCTCGCCCTGCCCTCGGTCGGAACGCTCGAGTTCGGGCCGGACCAGATCAATGGCAGCGACTGCTTCCACCCGAACATCGCAGGGCAGCGCGCGATCGCCGACCTGATGTGGCAGAGCAGCCCGGTGCGCTAGCTCAGGCCGGGTCTAGAAAGCCGGTGAGTCCGTACTTCGGAAACGGACCGATGCAGATCTGCTCCAGCACGCCGACGCCGACGTCGCTTCCGCAGCGCGCGCGCATGACCTGCTGGATGTGCTGATTCTCGAGCGCGTTCTCGTCGAGGTCGGAGCACTTCCACGACTCGCCGCCGATCGCGAGCTCGCCGCGCCACATGCCGTGGCCCCAGACCGGATGCTGGTAGCCGATGCCCTTCATGCGGAAGCAGGTGAGCGGCAGGAGCTCGATCTCGTTTCGCGTGCCGTCGAGCTCGACCTTCGTGATCAACGCCCGGCTCGCGCGGCGCGTGCCCGGGGCGTACTCGATCTGGTGGTCGACCGCGAGAAGCGGCGCGTGGCCCGGGTCGTCCACGAGCGGGATCTGCGCGGGATCGTCGTAGACCGGCACGGTCGAGCCGTTCCAGTGCCAGCGCACGCCCTGGTTGGTCTCGAAGATTCCCGCGTGCGTGCAGCGGTGCTTCCAGTGCAGCGGCGCCCAGAGGAAGAAGATCCCGCCCGGCTCGCCCGGCGACGGCGGCGCACCGCCCGGATCGGGCGAGCCGACCGGGCGCACGCCCCACGAGCGATCCTTGGTTCCGTACACGCGCGAAGGCTCGATCGCGAGCCGCCGTCCAGCGTAGCGGATCTCGCCCTTCCACTTGCCGAACTGGTTGAAGCGCGTCGCGTCCATCGTGCCGCGGCGACGGCGCTGGCGCTGCTGCCCCTCGGAGAAGCTCGAGGTGCGCGGGATCCAGAGCAGGTCGGCGGAGATCCCGGTCTCGTTGGGCGCGAGCACCACGCGCAGCGCCCGGAGCGGCTCGATGATCTCGATCCGGAACGGCCCGACCTCGACCGCGCTCGGCTCGCGCGGCGCGCGCCGCGAGGCGTGGAACGCGTGCTGCTCGCCGTCGCGGACGATGCTGAAGGCGCAGTCCATGATGCCGAGGTTCGGGTACAGCGCCGCGGCCACGCCGAAGTAGAACTCCCCGTCGTCGGTGTAGCCGTTGAACCAGTAGCGGTCGTAGGCATTCCGGTCGGTCGCGGCCGGCACCGCGATCGGCTCCGAGGTCTGGTGGATCGGGTAGTCGTCGAACTTCGAGAGCATGGGCGACTCCTCCGCGAGCCTGCGCTCGGCGGGATTCTGACACGGGGGAGCCGCAGCGCGCCGAGCGGCGCCGGGCTAGGGAAGCGGCCCGAGCGGCAGGAGGTCGGCGCGCAGCAGGGCGAGCGCGCGCGCGATGTCGCGGTCCTGTCGCCGGTCCTCGCGCAGCATCGGGACCTCCTTGCGGACGGCCTCGAGCAGGGCACGGCCACGCCGCGTCGGAGAATCGTCCCGGCGCAGCTCGATCGCCTGGCAGCAGGCGAGGAGCGCGATCGCGGCGACGGTCTCCACGAGCTCGACCACGCGGCGCGTGTCGCGCGCGGCGATCGTGCCAAGGCTCACCTTGTCCTGGTTGTGCGACTCGGTGCTGCGGCTGAACGCCGCGGCCGGCGCGCAGAGCTTCTGCGCCTCGGCGGTGAGCGCGGACGCGGCGACCTGCATCGCCTTGAAGCCGCTCTGGACCGCGCGCGCCGGGCCTTCGGGCGCGATCAGATTCGCGGGCAGCCCGTCGGTGGCCTCGGGCGTGCAGAGCAGCGAGAGCTGGCGGTCGAGCAGATCCGCGACGCTCGCCAGCGCCCCTTTCAGCGCGTCGAGCGCGAAGCAGACGTGGCCGCCGTAGAAGTTCCCGCCGTGGAGCACGTCGCCCGTGTCCGGATCGACGAGAGGATTGTCGTTGGCCGAGTTCAGCTCGACCTCGAGAACTCCGCGGGTGAGCGTGGCCGCGTCGAGCAGCACGCCGATCACGTGCGGCGCGCAGCGGATCGAGTAGCGGTCCTGCAGCCGGGCCGGCTCGGGCATGGGCCGCGCCGGATCGTACTCGAGGTCCTCCGCGATCCAGGCCGCCGCGCGCACCTGACCGGCGTGCGGCTTCCAGGCGGCCAGGCGCGCGTCGAAGTGGGAAGCGTTGCCGTGCACGCAGCGGCTCGCGACCGCGGTGAGCGCGCAGGCGAGGCGCGCCAGGCGGAGCGCGTCGTCGAGCGCGAGGCAGCCGAGCGCCGTCATCACGCTGGTCCCGTTCACGAGCGAGAGCGCCTCCCGCGGCGAGAGTTCGAGCGGCGCGAGCGCGAGCTCCGCATGCGCCTCGGCGGCGGATCTCACGCGTCCCGCGAGCGTGACCTCGCGCTCGCCCGCGAGCGCGGCGGCAAGATACGAGAGCGGCGCGAGGTCGCCGCTCGCGCCGACGGAGCCCTGCTCCGGAATCCGCGGCAGCAGCCTCGCGTTCAGGAAGTCGCACAGCCGTTCCAGCACGAGCGGACGCACGCCCGAGTGGCCCGACGCGAGCGAGATCAGCCGCGCCGCGACGACCGCCGCGGCCTCGCGTTCATCGAGGATCCGACCGGTTCCCACACCCAGGGACTCGACGAGAAAGCGCGAAATCCCCGATCGCTCGTGCGCCGGGACCGCGGTCATGACCGCGGAGCCCACGCCGGTGGTCACGCCGTACACGGGCAGCCCGTCGTCGAGCCGCCGCTCGACGGCTCGCCGCGCGGCGTCGAGCCGGGCGCGGTACGCCGGGTCGGCCCAGAGCCGTGGCGCTCGCTCGAAACGCGCGAGCGCGAGCAGATCTTCGACGCTGACGGGCGCACGCCCGACGTACAGATCGCTCTCGGACGGACTCGTCACCCCGCCTCGTTGTAAGGAAACGAGCGGGGCCGCGCTAGCGGGCGCGCAGCGGCTCCTCGAAGCCCGCGACCTGACGCAGCGACATCAGGAAGATCCGGCGCGCCTCCGGAAAGCCGAGCCGCTCGTCGAAGTAGGCCGCGGTGCACAGGCCCATGAGCAGCGAGTACACCGCCTCGGCCGCGGCGTGGATCGCCGAGTCCAGCGGTCGCGGACACTGCTCGAGAAGCCTGACGATCCAGGTCTTGATCTCGCGGTCGAATTCGGCCTTCGTGCGGTAGAGCTCTTTGTCGTGGACCGCGAGGCCGAAGATCTCGAGCACGATGCCGACCTCGGTCTGGGTCGCGACGACCCCGGAGAAGAACACCTCCGCTAGCAGATCGAGGCGCCGCTCCAGCGGCGCGGGCTCGATCTCGCGCAGGCGTTCGAGCAGCCCTGCGGCCACCGCCTCCCAGTAGCAGTGCAGGATCGCGTTCTTGCCCTTGAAGTAGTAGAGCAGGTGACTCGGTGACATGCCCGCTTCGCGAGCGATGTCCGAGAGACTCGTCGCCGCGAAGCCGCGCGCGAGCATGCACGCGCCCAGCGCGGCGACGATGCGCTCTCGACGTTGGTCGGTTCGTGCAGCGGGGCTCGTCATGTCGCTGGCTTCTAGCGACCCGTCCAGCGCGGCTTGCGCTTCTCGGCGAAAGCCTTCGGCCCCTCGACGAAGTCCTGGCTCCGCGCCATGTCGGCGATCGCCGGGTAGAGCGAGTTGCGCATCGCGTCCTGCAGGTCCGGGATCGACAAGCTCTGCAGCGCGGTCTGCTTGCTAGCCCGGATCGAGAGCGGCGAGCACTCGAGGATCTGCTCCGCCCAGCCGCGCGCGGTCGCGAGCAGCGCGTCGTGCTTCGCGACGTCGGTGACGAAGCCGAGCTGCTTGCCCTCCTGCGCGCCGACGCGGCGGCCGGTCAGGATCATGCCCATGGCCTGCTTCAGCGGGATCATCCGCGGCAGGCGCTGCAGCCCGCCCGCGAGCGCCGCGAGCCCGACCCGCGGCTCGGGCAGCGCGAAGAGCGCGTTCTCCGACGCGATGATCAGGTCGCAGGCGAGCGCGATCTCGAAGCCGCCGCCCATCGCCACGCCGTTCACCGCGGCGATCAGCGGCTTCGACAGGCCGAAGCGCGAGGTGAGGCCGGCAAAGCCGCTCGCGGGTTGGCCGCGCATGTCGCCGCCCATCGCCTGGTACTTCAGATCGTTTCCCGCCGAGAATGCGCGCTCGCCCGCGCCGGTGATGATGCCCACCCAGGCCTCGGGGTCGGCCTCGAACTCGTCCCAGACCGCCGCGAGCTCGCGATTTGCCGGCGGGTGCAGGGAGTTCATGACCTCCGGGCGGTCGATGGTCACGGTCCAGACGTGCCCCTCGCGCTCGACCTTGCAGAACTCCGCCATTTGCCCCTCCGCTACTTCGGGACGGCATTGTACAGGGTGCATCGGGTACGATGCGGCGCGTGAAGCTGGGCGAGCTCTTCTCCGTCGATGGCAAGGTGGCGCTGGTCACGGGCGGTACGCGCGGCATCGGCCTGATGATCGCGCGCGGCTTCGTCGAGAACGGCGTGCGCACCTACGTCTGCTCGCGAAAGGCCGACGCCTGCGAGCGGGCCGCCGCCGAGCTCTCTCGCGTCGGGACCTGCATAGGAATCCCCGCCGACCTCGGCACGATGGAGGGGGTGGCCGGGCTCGTGTCCGAGCTCGCGTCGCGCGAGCCCGGGCTGCACATCCTGGTGAACAACGCGGGCGCGAACTGGGGCGCGCCGCTCGACGAGTTCCCGGAGTCCGGCTGGGACAAGGTCATGGACCTGAACTTGAAGTCGATCTTCTTCCTGACCCGCGACCTGCTGCCGCTCTTGCGCAAGGCGGGACGCGCGGCGGACCCCGCGCGCGTGATCAACATCGGCTCGATCGACGGCCTGCACGTGCCGATCCTCGACACCTACGCCTACTCCGCGGCGAAGGCGGGGCTGCACCACCTGACGCGCGTGCTCGCGCGGCGGCTCGCGGGCGAGAACGTGAACGTGAACGCGATCGCTCCCGGCCCGTTCGAGAGCCAGATGATGAAGGCGACGCTTGCGCGTTTCGGCGAGATGATCCGCAAGTCGAATCCGCGCGGGCGCATCGGCGAGCCGGAGGACGTGGCGGGAACCGCGATCTACCTGGCGTCGCGCGCCTCGGCGTACGTGACCGGGACGATCGTTCCCGTCGACGGGGGCTCGTCCACCTGTCTCTGAGCGACGCGACGCTGCCGGACTACCTGGCGGGCGTCGGCGTGCTCGCGGACGCGCGCGGGGTGTCGGTCGAGCCCGCGGGCGACGGGAACATCAACTGGGTGCGCCGGGCTCGCGCGCCCGACGGGCGGTCGTTCGTGGTGAAGCAGGCGCGCGGCGCTCTGGAGCGCTTCCCCGACTACCGCGTCGACCCGGTGCGAATGGTCTTCGAGGCGCGCTACTTCGAGATCGTGCGCGAGCGCGTTCCGCAGCGCGCGGACGTTCCCCCGAGGCTGGTCTTCTTCGACGAGGCCGAACGCGTGCTCGTGATGGAGGACATCGACCGCGCCGAGCGCCTCGACGCGCTCCTCGCCGAGGGCCGCGCCGAGCCGACGACGCTCGCGCTTCTCGGCGAGTTCCTCGCCGAGGTCCACCGCGCGACGCGCGCGGACGCGGCCGGGCTTGCGACGCGCTTCGCGAACGACGAGATGCGCAGGCTCCACGGCGAGCACATCTTCACGCTGCCCTACGAGCCCAACGATTTCCCGATCGAGCCGCGGCTTCGCGCTCTCGCCGCCGACGTGCTGGCTCGGCCGGGCCTGCGCGGGCGGATCGCCGAGCTTCGCGAGCGGTACTACGGCACGGCGGAGGCGCTGGTCCACGGCGATCCGCAGGCCGCGAACGTGCTGGTGCAGGGTGTGCGCCCGCGGCTGATCGACGCCGAGATCTCGCACGTCGGCGACCCGGCCTTCGATCTCGGACAGGCCTTCGCGCACGTGCACCTGCACCGAGCGCATTCGCGGGACGAGGCGAGGCTCGCCGCGTGCGAGCAGGCGCTGCTCGAGGGATACACGCGCGGGGATCGCCCCGACCGCGACTTCGCCGCAAGCGCCCGGGGCTTCGCGGGCGTCGAGATCCTGCGCCGCGCGATCGGCGCGGCACGGCTCGCCTGCCTGGGGACGACCGCCCGCGCGGAGCGCGCGCTCGAGCTCGGCGCGGCGCTGCTGGGGGCATAGGTGGCGGCCGCGGAAGAGATCGAGGCGCGCGCCGAAGCCGACTTCGACGAGCTCGTGCGCCAGAACCTGCGCCGGAACTACGCCGCGCACCTGGGCCACGGCATCTTCGGCCAGACCGGGTTCCGGCTGATCCAGGCGCCGACCTTCGTGCCCGCCTACATCTACTCGCTCTCGGGCTCGGAGCTCGTGGTCGGGCTCGCGCGCGCGGCGCAGGCGCTCGGCCAGTGCCTGTCGCCGCTGTTCTCGGCCACGCTGATCGAGCACCGCCGCAAGGTGCTGCCGATGGGCATGCGGACCGGATCGCTGCTGCGCCTGCAGGTGCTCGGCATCGCGCTGGCGGGGTTCTTCCTGCCGGTTCAGTCGAACCTGGCCGTGGTCTGCGTCTTCCTGGGCCTGTTCGGCTTCTTCATGGGGATGCAGGGCGTGATCTTCAACGTTCTGCTCGCGAAGGTGATCCCGGTCGAGTACCGCGGGCGCCTCTCCGGTCTGCGCAACGCGCTCGCGGGCGTGACCGCGGCGGGCGTCGCGTATCTCGGCGGGACCTGGCTGGTCGAGACGAATGCGCTGGGCAACGGCTACGCGGCCACGTTCCTGGTCGCGTTCGTGCTGACCGAGGCGGGGCTGCTCATGCTGCTGTTCATCCGCGAGCCCGACGCGCCCGCCGTGCGCGAGCGAAGCGGCGTGGCGGCGCGGCTCGCCGACCTTCCGGGGCTGCTTCGCGCGGATCGGAACTTCGGCGTGTTCCTGCTCGCCTGCGTGCTCGGCGCGCTCGGGCGGATCGCGATGCCGTACTACGTGCTGTACGCGAACCAGGCGCTCTCGATCGGCGGGCAGGAGCTCGGCCTGCTCACGGCCGCCTTCCTGCTCGCGGCCACCACCTTGAACCTGCTCTGGGGGGTGATCGCGGATCGCGTGGGCTTCCGCGCCGTGTTCCTGGGGTCGCTCGCGATCTGGATCGCGGGCACGTTCGTGCTGCTCGGCGCGGACGGCTTCGGCGCGCTGATCGCCGTCTTCGTGGCGCTCGGCGCGGGCTCGGGCGGGTTCATGATGGGACAGCAGAACCTGGTGCTGGAGTTCGGAACGCGCGCGGACCTGCCGCTGCGAATCGCCGTGATCAACGCGGCGACCGAGGCGATGGGCGTGGTGGCCCCGCTGGCAGGGGGCGTGCTCGCGACCGCGCTGGACTTTCCGTCGGTGTTCTTCGCCGCGATCGCGTTCAAGCTCGCGGCCGCGGCGCTCGTGGCCCTGCGGCTCAGCGAGCCGCGCGACTTCGCGGGCTGACTCGCGACGCGGTGCAAGCTCGCTTGCGTTCCAGCTCCGGGCGAAGCGTGTTAGATCGAGATCCCGCGAATTCTTGCGAGGGGACGACCAGATGCAGGAGAACGCGGCTGTCGAGCCGCGCCGCAGCCGCGCCGAGTCGAAGGAGGCGACGCGCAAGGCGCTGCTCTACGCGGGGCTTCTCGAGCTGATCGAGCACGGCCTCGACACCCCGAGTCTGGACAGGATCTGCGCCCGAGCCGGATTCACCCGCGGCGCGTTCTACGTGCACTTCAAGGACCGCGACGACTTCATGGTCGAGGTCACCGACTGGGTCCTCTCGGGAGTTCTCGACCGGATGGTCGGAGTGGCGGTCGGGGGCGATCTCGAGACGGCCCTCGGCCGCTTCACCGCTTTCGTCGTCCAGCGCGACCTGCCGCTGGTCGGCAGCGTTCCGGTCGCCACGCACCGGGTTCTCGAGTCGATCGCCCGATCCGACAAGCTGAAGCAACGCTTCGCCGAGCTGATGCGCGGGGCGGCTTCGCGGCTCGCGGGCCTGGTGGCGAACGGCCGGGTGCGGCGGGATCTCGAGCCCGGGCAGACCGCCTCGCTTCTGATCGCGATCGGAATCGGGGCGCTGTCCCTCGCGGACACGGGCGTCAGCATGGGCGAAGCCGAGCTGAAAGAGGGAATCCTCCGCCTGCTCGAGCCCTGACGGAGCGCGCGAGGGATCTGGCGGCGGCCGCGAAAGTGGGCTGGAATCCGCCCTTCGAATGGACGCGAATCGGAGCCAACGCCTCGCGCTTCTCGCGCTCGCGGGCCTGACCCTCTGGGCGGGGACCGCTCGTGCGCAGGGGCTCGAGTTTCTCGGTCAGCCGATCGCGCCGGGCGACCAGCGGCGGCTGCCGCTCCCGGTCTCGGAGACGTTCGTGGGCGAGGAGGCCTCGACGCCGGTGATCGTGGTGGCGGGGACGCTTCCCGGTCCGGTCCTCTGCCTCACCGCCGGAATCCACGGCGACGAGCTGAACGGGATCGAGGTCGTGCGGCGCTCGCTGGACCGCTCCAAGCCCGACGAGCTGAAGGGCACGCTGATCGGGATTCCGATCGTGAACCTCGCCGCGTTCCGGCGCAGCACTCGCTACATGCCGGACCGGCGCGACCTGAACCGGTTCTTCCCCGGACGACCCCGCGGCTCCAGCGCCGCGAGGCTCGCCCATTCGGTCTTCGAGCGGGTGATCCGAAGCTGTGACGCGCTGGTCGACGTGCACTCGGGATCGTTCCACCGCACGAATCTTCCCCAGGTTCGCGGCGACCTGCGCCGGCCCGAGGTCCTGAAGCTCGCGCGCGCCTTCGGCAGCGAGATCGCGATCCACAACGAGGGGCGCTTTGGCACCCTGCGGCGCGCGGCGAGCGAAGCCGGAATTCCCGCGATCACCTACGAGGCCGGCGAGCCGATGCGCTTCCAGACCGACGAGATCGAGCGCGGCGTGCGCGGCGTCGAGCGCATGCTCGGGCAGCTCGGGATGCGGGTGGCGAAGTCCGGCGAGGCGCCGGAGCCCGCGCTGTACTACCGCGCGCGCTGGATTCGCGTGGACGATGGTGGGATTCTCGCGTCGCGCGCCAAGCTCGGCGACGTGGTGAAGGCGAATCAGGTGCTGGGCACCGTCTTCGATCCGATCTCGAACGAGAAGTCCACGATCCGCGCGTCGCACCAGGGACGGGTGATCGGCATCGCGCTCGACCAGCTCGTGATGCCTGGCTTCGCCGCGTTCCACATCGCGACGGACGAGCCGATGGACGGCAGCGCGAACCCGCCGGCCGCCATGCTGCCGACCGTGGACGAGGGCGCGAGCGTCGGGCGCACGGAGTTCGAGGAGCGACCCGATTAGCACGGAACGCAGCGCGTGAACCGCGCAGCCGCCATCACCGGGAGCGTGCTCGTGGCGCTGGGGCTGTCGATCTTCGCTTGGAAGACGCTGGTCCTGCAGCTCCCGATCCTGCCCTCGAACGTCGAGAACCTGTGGCGCGTCGAGCTCGAGATCGAGGCGCGCGGTTCGGGCGCGCGCGGCAGCGTGCGCGTCGCGCTGCCGGGCTCGGACGGCGAGCAGGAGATCTTCGACGAGCGCCAGACCTCCGACCGGCTGGTGTTCACGATCCGCACCGAGGACGGCCAGCGCACCGGCGTCTGGAGCGGAACGTTCGACGGCGTGCACAGCATCTCGCAGGCGTTTCGCGTGCAGCTGGCGGAAGTGCCCCCGCCGCTGCCGACCGACCTGGCGCAGAAGCCGCCCAAGGAGATCGTCGCGGCCTTCAGCCGCTCGTCGTCGCGCTTTCCGGCCGACGCCCCGGAGATCCGCGAGCTGGTCGCGAACATCGCGCCGCCGGCGCCGAACGACCCGCTCGGCCAGATGCGAACGCTTCTGGGCTACGTGACGGACGAGATCCTGACCGCCACGACTGGCAGCACCGACGCTCTGCTCACGCTCTCGGCGGGCGAGGGCAGCCAGCTGGGAAAGTCGCGGCTGCTCGTCGCGATGCTTCGCGCAGCCGGATTCCCGGCCAGACTGGCGGCCGGCCTGCGGCTCCACGCCCAGCGCGACGCGCGCGAGACCGTCTGGGTCGAGGCCTGGGTGGGCGGGCGTTGGATTCCGCTCTCACCGACGCTGGGATTCTTCGGCGCGCGGCCCGCGAACATGCTGCTGCTGCGATCGGGAAGCGCTGCGCTGATCGAGGAGACCGGGCTCGAGGCGATCTCTTCTCGCTACCGCGTGCTGCGCGAGTCGCTCGACGCGAAGGAAGTCGCGTCGTTCATGGTGCCGACCAATCCGCTGCTCGCCGCCGTCTCGCTGTACCGGCTGCCGGTCCGGTCGCAGGAGGCGCTGCGAATCCTGCTGATCCTGCCGATCGGCGCGCTGATCATCTCGTTCTTCCGGAACCTGGTCGGGCTTCGCACCTTCGGAACCTTCATGCCGCTCCTGATCGCGCTCGCGCTGCGCGAGCTCTCGCTCTCGCTGGGCCTGTCGCTGGTGGGCTCGGTGATCGCGCTCGGCATCGTCTCGCGGCTCTTCCTCGATCGGCTGCAGCTCCTGCTCGTGCCGCGGCTGGGCGTGCTGCTCTGCGTCGTCGTGCTCGCGATCACCGCGCAGTCCCTGGTCGGCCGCAGCTACGAGGTGCGGGACCTGTTCGCGAGCATCCTGTTCCCGGTCGTGATCCTGACGATGCTGATCGAGCGCTTCTCGATCACCTCAGCCGAGGAGGGCCCCGGAGCGGCGGTGCGAAGACTCGCGTCGTCGACGCTGATCGCGATCTGCATCTATCCGGCCTTCCGGCTCCAGGCGCTGGAGCATCTGATGTTCGGCTTCCCCGAGCTCGTGATCTCGGCGATGGGGGCGCTGGTCGCGATCGGCGGCTACACCGGCTACCGCCTGGCCGAGCTCTGGCGCTTCCGCTCGTTCACGCGCCAGCTCGACGAGGGCGTGCCTTGACGATCGCCGCGAAGCTGCGCGAGGCGGGCGTGCTCGGCATGAACCGCCGCAACTCCGTGTTCACGATGCGCTGGAACCCGCGGCGCTTCTACCCGCGCGTGGACGACAAGCTCGAGACCAAGCGTCTGCTCCGCGACGCTGGCATTCCGACGGCGCGCGTGCTCGCGGTCGCGCGCGTGCACTCCGAGGTGCGCAAGATGCTGGCCGAGCTCGACGCCTACCCGTCGTTCGTGCTGAAGCCCGCGCACGGCGCGATGGGAAACGGAATCCTCGTGGTGCTCGAGCGCGACGGCGAGTGGTACCGGCGACCCGGCGGCAAGTGGATCGACCGGCGCGCGCTCTTCTACCACTCCGCGAGCATCATCTCGGGAGCGTACGCACTCGGCGGACAGCCCGACGTCGCCTTCGCCGAGGAGCGCCTCGAGGTCCACCCGGAGCTGGTCGCGATCACGAGCGAAGGCGTTCCCGACGTCCGCGTGATCGTCTATCGCGGCGTGCCGGTGATGTCGATGACGCGCCTGCCGACGCAGCGATCGCGCGGACGCGCGAACCTGCACCAGGGCGCCGTCGGCGCGGGGATCGAGATCGACACCGGTTGCACCAATCACGCCGTGCTCGGCGGTAAGCCCGTGCCGGTGCACCCGGACACGCAGGAGCCGGTGATCGGACGCGCGATTCCGGAGTGGACGCGGGCGCTCGAGATCGCGGTGCGCGCGAGCGATCAGACCGGGCTTGGCTACGTCGGGGCGGACGTGGTGATCGACGCGAACCACGGACCGCTGATCCTGGAGCTGAACGCCCGGCCCGGACTCGCGATCCAGGTCGCGAATCGGATGGGACTCCTGCCGCGGCTCGAGGCGGTCGACGCGCGGGTCCGTCCGGCCATGAACTGGCCCGAGCGGATCGCGCTCGGCGCCGAGATCGCGCGCGAGGCGCGCGAGGGACGGAAAGCTTGAGCAAGCCTGCCCCGTGGGTCGCGGTCTTCTGCGCGGCCGCACAGCTTCTGGTCGCGTCCGCGCGCGCCCAGACGAAAGAGCCGGCGGCCGCTCCGCCCGCAGCGGCGAAGCAGATGACCTTCGACTTCGACGTGAGCGCGCGGATCGTGCCGACCGAGCGCGCCGCGCACGTGACGCTCGAGCTCGGTCGCGGCGCGAATCACGTCGACTGGATCCGCTTCCGCATCGATCCCCAGCGCCATCTGCTGTTTCGCGGCGACGGCCAGATCGTCGCCGATGGCGCGCACCTGACCTGGACCCCGCCGCGCGCCGGCGGAAAGCTGCACTACGTGTTCAGGATCGACCACCTGCGCGACGCGCGCCGCTACGACGCGCGCTGCGCGAAGACCTGGGCGATCTTTCGCGGAGAGGATCTGGTGCCGCCCGCGCGCCCCAGCACCGAGGACGAGGCGCGCTCGCGCACGCGGCTCCGCGTGCGCCTTCCCGAGGGCTGGGGAATCGCGACGCCGTACCCGAAGCTTCGCGGCGGCGAGTACCGCGTCGAGCACCCGCGGCGCCGCTTCGATCGGCCGACCGGCTGGATGATCGCCGGGCTGCTCGGCGTGGTGCGCGAGGAGGTCGCCGGCGTGAAGATGTCGATCGCCGGTCCGCGCGGAGCGTCGGTCCGGCGCCAGGACATGCTCGCGCTTCTGCGCTGGACGCTTCCGACGCTGCGCGAGGCGCTCGGCTCGCTTCCGGACCGGGTGCTGATCGTCTCGGCCGGCGACCCGATGTGGCGCGGCGGGCTCTCGGGCCCCGGCTCGCTCTTCCTGCACGCGCACCGGCCGCTGATCAGCGAGGACGGCACCAGCCCGATCCTGCACGAGGTCGTGCACGCCGCGCTTCGCCTGCAGCCGGGCACCGACGGCGACTGGGCGATCGAGGGATTGGCCGAGTACTACTCGCTGCAGGCGCTCGGCCGATCCGGAACGGTGTCACCCGAGCGGATGGAAGAGGCCTACCAGTCGCTCGCGAAGCGCGGTTCCGAGGCCGCTCACCTGCGCAGCGGCACCGTCTCGGGCGCGGGCACGGCGCGCGCGGTGACGGTGCTGCGCGCGCTCGACCAGCGCATCCGCGAGGCCACCGACCGGACCCGGAGCCTGGACGACGTCGCGCGGCTCCTGGTCCGCGAGGGCGGCACGGTCAGCACCGCGCGCGTCCAGGAGCTGGCGCAGCAGGTGTCGGGGCAGGACCTCTCCGCATTCTTCCGCTCCGAGGTGCCGTAGCCCGGCTCAGGAAACCGTGCGGACCTGCGGGATCACCTCGCGCGCGAAGAGCTCGAGATGCTCGTCCACCCACTCGGGCGGCAGCCCGGGCGGGAGCGTCCAGCCGTAGAAGCGCGTGATCGGCTGCGCGGCCGCATAGCTTCGGATCGCCTCGATCGCCTGCTCGGGCGAGACGATCATCGCGCCGCGGCTGGCGAGGTCCGCGCGGCTCTTCGCGACCGCGGCGATCTGCATTCCGGCCTCTCCGAACCACTGCGCGTACAGATTGATCTGGTACAGGAAGTGCGCCTCGGCCTCGCGCCAGCGCCGCTCGGGATCGCGCGAGACCAGCAGCCACGTGATGCCCGATGCGATCTCGTGCGCGTCGGGGTCCTTGCCGAGCCGGCGCAGCTCGTCGCGGTAGATCGCAGCGAGCGGCGCGATCGGGCCGGTGGAGATGTACGCGTCGCCGAGCCGCGCCGCGCGTCGCACCGCCGGCTCCGAGAACCCGCCGACCCAGAGCTTCATCGGCTTCTGCACCGGAAGCGGGCGCAGATCCGCGTCGGTGTAGCGGTAGAAGCGCGCGTCGGAGGTGGTGACGCGCTCTCCCGCGAGGAGCTGGCGCAGGATCGGCAGCGCCTCGTTCATTCGCGCGGCGCGCTCGCTCGACGGGATCCCGAAGCCGGTGAACTCGCCCTTCCGGTACCCGCCCGCGACGCCGAGCTGGAAGCGCCCGCCGCTCATCACGTCGACGGTGGCGGCGTCCTCGGCGACGCGCAGCGGATCGTGGAGCGGCAGCAGCAGGACGCTCGTGCCGATCTGGATCGTGCGCGTGCGAGCGGCGATCGCGCAGGCGAGCGGAAGCATCGACGGGGTGTAGCCGTCGTCGATGAAGTGGTGCTCGCTCAGCCAGACGTCGTCCCAGCCCAGCGCCTCGGCGCGCACGCACTGCTCGACGATCCCTCGGTAGAGCCGCGTCGGGTCCTGATGCCAGCGCGGCGGGTTGCGGAAGTCGTACCAGAGCCCGAAGCGCAGACGTCGCGGCATTCTCACTCCCTGAGCTGGCGGATCATCGCGAGCAGCCGCGCGCGCTCGACCACGACGGTGACCATCGCGAAGCCCATCACCAGCGCGATGGTGCCGAAGAAGATGCGCAGCAGCAGCACCATCACGCCGGAAGAGAAGTTCATGTTCCGCGCGAGCGCCCGCAGCAGCCGCGCCTCGGCCTTCGTCTCGGGCACCGCGACCTCGATGCTGGACATCCCCCTCTCGAACAGGAACGCGAGCCGCGCGACCGGCCAATCGAAGCCCGGGCTCTCGCGCGGATCTGCCATCGGGTCGAAGCGCGCCACGCCCCAGACCAGATACGCGGCCCCGAGCAGCGCGAGAAGCGCGCCGGCGATCGCCATCGGCCGCTGGCTGCGCAAGAGGCGTCCGAGCAGACGACTCTCGCTCTCCGCGAGCTCGGCCACGTCTAGGCCCTCCGCGAGCGCGTGCGGACGCGCCAGCCGAAGCGGTCGAGATCGACGCGGTCGCGTCGATCGAAGGCGACGCCCTCGCGTTCGAGCAGGCGGCGCTGAACCGCCTCGCTGCCCGGGAACGCGCGCGCCGAGATTCGCCCCTGCGCGTTGATCACGCGCTGCCAGGGGACCGAGCCCGCGACCTGCTCGGGCAGCGCGTGTAGCGCGTAGCCGACCATTCGCGCCTGCCGGGGCAGCCCCGCGACGCGCGCGACCTGCCCGTAGGTCGCCACCCGGCCGCGCGGGATGCGTCGCACCACCGACCAGATCCGCTGGTACGAGCCGTCGCCCAAGCCGTTTCCCCCGCGCGCGATTCTAGCCGTATCGGGCCGTCGTCGGGAATCTTGACGTAGGAGTATGCTTTGGTACCCCTGCAGCCCGTCAGGGAGAACAGACATGGCCAGCCCCTCCGAGAGCGAGATCCTCGACGCGCTTCGCCCGATCCTGGATCCGGATTTCAAACGTTCGATCGTCGACCTGGGCTTCGTGAAGAACGTGCGCGTCGTCGACGGGCGCGTCTCGTTCGACATCGAGCTCACCACCCCCGCGTGCCCGGTGAAGGAGCGCTTCCAGAAGGACGCGCGCGAGGCGGTCGCCCGGCTCCCCGGCGTGCGCGAGGTCGAGGTGAAGATGACCGCGCAGACGCGCGGATCGGCGAACACCGCGCGGCCCGAGGGCCTCGACAAGGTGAAGAACGTGGTCGCGGTGGCGAGCGGAAAGGGCGGCGTCGGCAAGTCGACGGTCTCCGTGAATCTCGCCGCGGCGCTCGCCCGGACCGGGGCGACGGTGGGCCTGCTCGACTGCGACATCTACGGGCCGTCGATCCCGCTCATGCTCGGGATCAGCGGGCGCCCGCAGGTGACGCCGGACAAGAAGATCGTGCCGCTGCAGAGCCAGGGCCTGCGGCTGATGTCGATCGGATTCCTGGCTGGCGAGGACGCGCCGGTGATCTGGCGCGGGCCGATGGTGCACGGCGTGATCCGGCAGTTCCTCGCGGACGTGAAGTGGGGCGAGCTCGACTACCTGATCCTCGACCTTCCGCCGGGCACGGGCGACGCGGCGCTCACGATCTGCCAGACGGCGCCGCTCGCGGGCGCGGTGATCGTGACCACGCCGCAGGAGATGTCGCTGATCGACGCGCGCAAGGGTCTGCAGATGTTCCGGCGCGTGAACGTGCCGGTGCTCGGGATCGTCGAGAACATGAGCTTCTTCGTCTGCGACGGCTGCTCGAAGCGCCATACACTCTTCGGTGAAGGCGGCGCGGACCGCGCCGCAAACGAGCTCGACACCGAGGTGATCGGCCGGCTGCCGCTCCAGCCCGACGTGGTCGCTGCGGGCGACGCGGGCAGGCCGACGGTGATCTCCTCGCCCGACTCGCCGGCCGCGCTCGAGTTCCACTCGATCGCCGGGATCGTCGCGCGCAAGCTCGCGATGCTCGCCGCAGAGGCGCCGCCGGTGCTCGGCGGGAACCTCGAGTGGGTGAACACGCCCCGATGAAGGTTTTGCGCTGGGACGCGCCGGCCTGGTCCTTCTCGAGCGAGAAGCTGAAGAAGGTCGGGCTGTTCGCGTCGGAGCGGTTCTTCCTCGACCTGTACTGCCTGGAGCCCGGCCAGTCCCAGACCCCGCACGCGCACGCCGGCAGCGACAAGGTCTATCTCGTGACCGAGGGCCGGGCGCGAGTGCGCGTGGGCGAAGAGGAGCGAACGCTCTCCGCCGGCGAGGCGGCGATCGCTCCGTCGGGCGAGTCGCACGGGGTCGCGAACGACTCCGGCGAGCGCGCGGTCCTGCTGGTGCTGATGGCCCCGCCGCCGGGAAAGAGCGCGTAAGATCGGGGCGTGCCCGCGGTCGTCTCCAGACTGTTGCCGCTCGTCGTCCTGCTGCCGCTCGCGGGTTCGGCCCTCGCACAGACGCTGACCAAGCTGCCGATGCCGCAGAGCTTCCGCGCGAACGAGCTGCGCGTGCAGTGGGAGACGGACGCGAACCCGGTCGGGACGGTGAACGCGCTGGACCTCGGGCTCTCGAGCCCGGCGGAACGCTCGGTGCTCGCGCAGCAGACGATCGCGCTCGCGGCCGATCGCTTCGTCCACCGCGCGGTCGCGACCGGGCTCGCCCCCGAGACATCGTACGTGTACCGCGTGCGCAGCGGCGCGACATCGAGCGCGACCTACCCGGTGCGCACGGCGCCGCTCGCCGACTCGAGCTTCCGCATGGCGTGGATCGCCGACAACCAGAACCAGGCCGGCACGTCCTTCCTCTCGGTGCTCGAGCAGATCGTCCCCTTCGCGCCCGACGTGATCGGCCACGCGGACGACACCGTTCAGAACGGTCCGGTGCTCTCCGAGTGGCAGACGCAGTACTTCGACCCGCTCGCTTCGGCGTCGGCTCTGGGGCAGCGCACCCCGGTCCTGGTCGCGCGCGGGAACCACGACGGCGGCTCGCCCCCTGCGCTCGCCTACCACTGGCTGCCCGAGAACGGGCACTGGTACGCCGAGACGATCGGCCGAGTGCGGTTCGTCTTCATGGAGTCGAACGTCGTTCTTCCCGCGCAGGACGAGTACCTGCGCGCCGAGCTCGCTTCGCCCGCCGCCCAGAACGCCGAGTTCCTCGTAGTGGTCTCTCATCACCCGCCCTACACGAATCTGTGGGACCAGCCCGGATGGGACGGCGAGCCTTACGTCCGCGACGTCTGGGTCCCGATCTTCGAGGAGTTCGGCGTCGACCTGGTGATCAGCGGACATGCCCACTGCTACCAGCGCGGCGCGCGAAACGGAGTGACCTACACCGTCGTGGGCGGTGCGGGCGGCGCGCTCGACACCGTCTTCATCCCTCCAGGCTGGAGCTTCATCGAGGTCGCGCGACCCGTTCACCACTTCGCGATCATGGACGTCTCGCCCGGCAGGCTGGTCTGGAACGCCTACGATCTTTCCGGCAGCTCGATCGACTCCTTCGAGCTCGCGCGGTCGGCACAGATCCCGGTCTTCCCGACCGGGTCGGAGGCGTTCTGACGACGCAGCTCGCGGCGGCGACCGCGCTAGCGATCGCGGGCTCCGACCCGACGGGTGGCGCCGGGCTGCAGATGGATCTGCAGGTCTTCGCGCTCCACGGCGTGCACGGAATGGCGGTCCCGACTGCGCTCACGGTGCAGACCACGCGCGGGGTGCAGCGCACGCTGCCGGTGTTTCCGAACATCGTGGGCGAGCAGCTGACAGCGCTGCTCGGCGACATCCGGCCCGCGGCGATCAAGCTCGGAATGCTGGCGTCGGACGACGTGCTGCTGCGCGTGGCGAACGTGCTCGACGGCCACGACGACATCCCGCGCGTGGTCGATCCGGTGCTTCGCGCGAGCGACGGCTCGTACCTGCTCGAGCGACGCGCGTGGAGGAGCCTGGTCGAGCGGCTGATCGCCGGCGCGCGGCTGGTGACTCCGAACCTTCCGGAGGCCGAGACACTGACTGGAGAGAGCGATCCTCTCCGCGCGGCGCAGGCGTTCCTGGACGCAGGCGCGCAGGCGGTGCTGGTGAAGGCCGGCCACGGTGAGGGCCCGGCCGACGACCTGCTCGCGACCCGCGAGGGAGTCACCTGGCTTCGCGGCGAGCGCATCGCGGGCGCCCCGGTGCACGGCACCGGCTGCGCGCTCTCCGCCGCGATCGCGGCGCGTCTCGCGCACGGCGAGCCGCTTCTCGACGCCGTGCGCGGAGCGAAGGCCTTCGTCGCGCGCGCGATCGCGGGCGCGCAGCCGCTCGGCAAGGGCGCGCCGATCCTGCGTCTGGCCGTCGCGGAGGGCTACTTCACCCGCTCGATGTAGCGCTTCTCGGCCGGGTCGACGCGGATGCGCTGGCCGGACTCGACGAACGACGGGACCTGGATCGCGACGCCGTTCTCGAGCACCGCCGGCTTGCTCGACTTCGCCGCGGTCTGCCCCTTCACGGTGGCCTCGGCCTCGCGCACGGTGATCTCGATCGATTTCGGCAGCGTGATTCCGATCGGGCGCCCGTCGAGCGTCTCGACCCAGCACTTCATTCCCTCGGCGAGCCACGGCTTCGCTTCGCCGAGCACCTCGTCCGACAGGCTCGTCTGCTCGTAGCTCTCGGTGTCCATGAAGATCGCGCCGTCGGCGTCGGAGTACAGATAGTCCATCTCTCGCGACTCGATCGCGGCCTCGTCGACCTGGTCCGCGGTCGAGAACTTGATCTCGCGCTGGGTGCCGTCGAGGATGCTGCGCAGCTTCACCTGGATGAACGCGCGGCCCTTTCCCGGCGAGCGTATCTCGCTCTCCAGCACGCGGAACGGCCGGCCGTCGATCATCACGTTCATCCCGCGGCGCAGCTCGTTGGCTTGCATCTCCGGCTCGTCCCCCGTCGTGGGGCGGGAGGATAGCCGGCGGGCTTGCGCCCGCGAGGGGCCGCGACGGAGAATCCGGGCCATCGACCCGAGGAGGAGCATCGATGGCGAATCAGGCACGCAAGACCGTCTGCTTCTGCGGCGCGGTTCAGCTCGAGCTCGACGGCGAGCCCGCGGTCCAGGCGTTCTGCCACTGCAGCTCGTGTCGGGGCTGGCTCGGCGCGCCGATCCACGCCGCGACGCTCTGGCCCGCGGCGAGCGTCCGCGTCGTGAAGGGCGCGGACGACCTGGGCCTGATCAAGCGCACCGAGGCGAGTCACCGCCAGTTCTGCAAGAGCTGCGGCAGCCCGGTCCTGGTCCGGCACCCCGCGATCGGCATGGTGGACGTCCCCGCCGGCACGATCGGCGGATTCGCGTTCAAGCCAACGCTGCACGTCCACTACGGCGAGAAGGTGCTCGCGGTCCGCGACGGCCTGCCAAAATTCCGGGACTTCCCGAAGGACTTCGGCGGCTCGGGCGAGACCGTCGCCGAGTAGCCGCGCGCTCGCGCTAGCCCTGCCGCAGCCGCGCGAGCAGTCGCTCCCAGATTCCGCCGAAGCCGCCGTTGGACATCACGAGCGCGACGTCACGGCCGGTCCGCTTCCGGACCAGGTGCTCGATGATCTCGTCGACCTCGGCCTGGTAGCTGGCGGGCTTGCCGGCGGCGCGGATGCGCTCGATCACCTTCTCGGGGCGCATGCGCTCGTCCTCGGCGAGCGCGTCGGAGCGGAACACGCCGGCGAGGATCACCTCGTCGGCGGTCGCGAGCGCGTCGGCGAAGTCGCTCTCGAAGAAGCGGCGGCGGCTCGTGTTCGTGCGCGGCTCGAGGATCGCCCAGAGCTTGCGGTCGGGATAGCGCGAGCGGATCGCCGCGATCGTCTCGCGAACCGCCGTCGGGTGGTGCGCGAAGTCGTCGATCACGGCCATTCCGGCGGCCTCGCCGCGGAGCTCCTGCCGGCGCTTCACGCCGCGGAACTCGGTCATCGCGCGCGCGGCGAGCTCCGGCTCGAGGCCCAGATTCGCGCAGACCGCGATCGCGCCGAGCACGTTCTCGACGTTGTGGCGGCCGTGCATCGGCATTCGCACGCGCGCGACGCGCTCGTCGCGGCGCCAGACGGTGAACTGCGTGCCCTCGGGATCGAACGCGACGTCCGAGACGCGCCAGACGGCGCCGTCGCGGAATCCGTAGCTCTCGACTCTCGCTCTTGCGCCGGCGAGCACCTCGCGGACGGAGTCGGCGTCGCTCGCGGCGATGATCACGCCGTCGGAGGGAACCTGCGCGACCAGCGCGCGGAAGGCGTCCTGGATCTGCTCGAGCGACGCGTAGATGTCGGCGTGGTCGAACTCGACCGATGTCACGAGCAACGTGCGCGCGTCGTAGTGCAGGAACTTCGGCGTCTTGTCGAAGAACGCCGTGTCGTACTCGTCGCCCTCGATCACGAACTCGCGCCCCTCGCCGAGCCGGAAGCTGCCGCCGAAATTCGCGAACACGCCGCCGATCAGCGCCGAGGGGTCGCGCCCCGCGTGGGTCAGCATCCAGGCCACGATGCTCGTGGTCGTGGTCTTCCCGTGCGTGCCCGTGATCACCACGCTGTGCTTGCCGCGCAGGAAGAAGTGGTGGATCGCGTCGCAGAACGAGACGTACGGAAGGCCAGAGTCGATCGCGGCGCGCGCCTCGGGGTTCTCGCGCCGCACGGCGTTGCCGATCACCACCAGGTCCGGGCGGTCCGAGAGCACGTGCTCGGGCGCGAAGCCCTTCTGCACTTCGATCCCGGCCGCGCGCAGCTGATCGCTCATCGGCGGGTACGCGTCGGTGTCGCTTCCGGTGACGCGAAAGCCCCGGTCGACCAGCATGCAGGCGAGCGACCCCATCGCCGTGCCGCAGATCGCGACCAGATGCACGTGCCGGATGCTCTCGATCGAGGGGATCTCAGGCCGCAAGGAACGCCTCCCAGATCAGGTCGTGCACCTGCGGGCGCAGCTCGAAGCGGCTGCGCTTGGCGACCAGGTGGATGCGGTTGGACAGGAACACGATCACCATCCCGCGCTCGAGGTCGATCCACAGGCTCGTGCCGGTGAATCCGGTGTGCCCGATCGAGCGAGAGGAGAAGTGCTCGCCCGAGGTCGAGTGACCGCGCGTCGGGGTATCCCAGCCGAGCGCCCAGTCGCTACCCGGCGCGATCTCCTGGCGGCGGAAGAACTCGCGCGCGACCTCGGCGGGGAAGATCGCGCTCTCGCCGCGGTCGGCCGCGAGCATCTCCTGGCCGAAGCGCAGCACCTCGCCGGCGCTGGAGAAGAGCCCCGCGTGGCCAGCCACGCCGCCCATCGCCCAGGCGTTCGGATCGTGCACCTCCCCCCAGAGCACGCGCTCGCGGAAGCTACACTGCTCGGTGGCGGCGTAGCGCGCGCGCTCGCCCGTGAAGGGAAGCCGGTTGAAGTGCGTGTCGGAAAGCCCCAGCGGGCCGTAGATGCGGCGCTGGCAGAAGGCGTCGAGCGCCTCGCCCGCGAGCGCTTCGACGAGCGCGCCGAGCGCAATGAAGTCGAGATCACCGTAGACCGACGCCTCGCCCGGCTCGTGCACGGGTGCGCTGCGCAGGACGCGATTGGTGATCTCGGCCTTGCCGGCCTGCGTGCCGACCACGTGCTCGCCGCGCCGCAGGTCGCGCTCGCGCAGGTCCGCGTGGTACGCGCGCCAGGGCCGCAGACCGGAGCTGTGCGTGAGCAGGTGGCGGACGCTGATCTTCTCCTTGTCGCGCTCGGCGAACGACGGCAGGTAGCTCGCGACGGGGGCGTCCAGGTCGACCTTGCGCTCCGCGACGTGCAGCATCATGGCCGCCGTCGTCGCCATGACCTTGGTGAGCGACGCCAGGTCGTAGATGGTGGCGAGGCGCGCCTCGATGCGCTCCGGCGCGAGCGTTGCCGCGCCCGTGGCGTGGTGGAACGAGAGCTCCTCGCCCATCTGTGCCATCACGACCGCGCCCGGCAGCTCGCCGGCCTCGATCGCCTTCTCGATCGCGCGCTCGACCCTGCCGAGCCGCCGCTTCACCTCGGCGAGCTTCAAGAATCGACCTCCACCACGGGTTCCAGGAGCGCGAGCTCGCCGCGAGCTCCGTCCAGGCGACAGCGCACTCCCACGCCGAGCGCGTGGTTGTCCGCGACGTGGCCGAACGGAAGATCCTCGACGATCGGGCCGTCGATGCTGCTCGACAGGATCTCGCGCACGGTCTCGCCCGCCGACGCGCCAGGGTAACGCTCCGATTCGCAGCGCACGAGCTGACCCAGCGCGACGCCGCGCACGCCGTCGAGCACGCCCGCCTCGCGCAGGTGAACCAGCGCGCGGTCGAGCGAGTACGGCGCCTCGGAGACCTCTTCGAGGAAGAGCACCGCGCCGCGAAGGTCGACCTGCCACTCCGTGCCGATGCTCGCCTGCAGGAGCTTCAGGTTCCCACCGACGAGCGGGGCCTCGACCACGCCCTCGCGAACGGGTCGGCCGGTGAGCGCGGCCAGGCCCGCGGGCTCGCCTCGCATCAGCGCGAGCTCGCGCGCGCGCGCCGCAGGCGTGACGTCTTCGCGCTCGAGCATGGGGCCGTGCAGAGAGGCGAGCCCGGCGCAGCGGTGCAGGAACGAGAGCAGAAGCGTCGCGTCGCTGTAGCCGACCACGAGCTTGCGCGCCTCGCGAAGCTCGAGCGGCGGAACGCCGCGCAGGATGCGGCCGACGCCGTACCCGCCGCGCGCGCAGAGGATCACCGCGACGTTCGGGTCCCGGACCAGCGCGAGCAGATCCTCCAGGCGCTCGGCATCGCCCCCGGCGAGATAGCCGGCGCGCGCGCGCAGGTGCTTGCCGAGCACGATCGGATGCCCCTGCTCGGAGAGCCAGGCGAGACAGGCGTCGAGGACTTCGGGATTCACGGGTCCGGCCGGCGCGCAGACGCCGATCGCGGCGCCGGGCCGCAGCGCCCGAGGTTTCACCAGCCGGAGCGGAGCGCGGCCGCGCGTCAGAACGGCGGCTCCACTTCTCCGCGGCCCGCGGACGGCCCCCAGACGTCGGCCGATCCGGAGTCGAAGCCCGCCGACGGCGGCGGCGAATCGGTTCGGTGCGAGAGCGAACGGAAACGCCCGTGCTCCTTGTCGAAGTGCAGCTTCACCATTCCGGTCGGACCGTTGCGCTGCTTCGAGATGATCAGCTCGGCCTTGCCGGCGTCGGGGCTCTCGGAATCGTAGACCTCGTCGCGATACACGAACATGACGATGTCCGCGTCCTGCTCGATCGCGCCCGACTCGCGCAGGTCGCCCAGCTGGGGCCGCTTGTCGGGGCGGTTCTCGGGGCCGCGGTTCAGCTGCGAGAGCGCGATCACCGGGATGTCGAGATCCTTGGCGAGCAGCTTCAGCGAGCGGCTGATGTCGGCCACCTGCTGCTCGCGGCGCTCGCCGTCGCCGCGGCCGGAGACGAGCTGGATGTAGTCGATCACGAGCAGCGAGAGCTTCTGCTCGCGGTCGAGCCGGCGCGCCTTCGCCGCCAGATCGCCGACGGTGACCGCCATGCTGTCGTCGAACATGATGCGCGCGCCCTCGAGCACGCTCGCGGCCTGGGTGAGCCGGCGCCAGTCCTTGTCGGAGAGCACGCCGCTGCGGAAGCGGCTGTTGTCGACCTGCGCCTCGCCGAGCAGAAGCCGAAGCACGAGCTCGCGTTTGGTCATCTCGAGCGAGAAGAACGCGACGCAGCCGTTGAAGTCGATCGCGTGGTTTCGGGCGATGTTCAGCGCGAGCGCCGTCTTGCCCATGCTCGGGCGCGCGGCGAGGATCGCCAGGTCTCCGCCGTTCAGCCCGCCGGTGAGCACGTCGAAGTCCTCGAAGCCGGTGCGCACGCCGACGATCTGGCCCGACTGGACCCGCTCGATGTACTCGAACGTGCTCTGCATCTCCTCCTTCATGGAGGTGAAGCCCTTGTGCACGCCGTGCATCGCGATCGAGAGCACCTCGCGCTCGGCCTCCTCGAGCAGAAGCGCGACGCTCTCCTGCGCGTCGTAGCCGCGCGCGGCGATCCGCTCGCAGGTGCGGATCAGCGCGCGCGCGGTCGACTTCTGGTGCACGATCTCGGCGTGGTGCTCGACGTGCGCGGCCGTCGGCACGGCGTCTAGCAGGTGCGAGAGGAATGCAGCTCCGCCGGCCTGCTCGAGCACCCCGCGCTCCTCGAGCGCGGCGCGCAGCGTGATCAGCGTCACGCCCTGGCCCTTCGCCGCCAGGTCGCGCAGGGCCTCGTACACGATTCGGTGTCGAGGCAGGTCGAAGGCGGCGGGCTCCAGGCGATCCGCGACCTTGAACAGCGCATCGCCGTCGAGCAGGATCGCGCCGAGCACGGCCTTCTCGGCGTCATGGTCGGTCGGGATCGCGCGAATTGGCTCTGCGGATCTCGGCAAGTGGCCCCCCTACCTCGCCGGAAGTCGCCTTGGATACTACACGAGCGGATCAGCCCTCGTCGTCGAAATCCCGCCGCTCTTCGGTCTCCATTCCCTCGGGCTCGGCCTCTGCGCTCTCGGCGGCCGCGTGGCTCGCGGCCACCACCTTCACCACGATCGGCGTCTGCACCTCGCGGTGGAGCCGGACCACGACCGCATGGTCGCCGACGCTCTTGATCGGCTCCGCGATCACGATCTTGCGGCGCTCGATCTCGACACCGCCCGCGGCCAGTCGCGCCGCGATGTCCGCGTTCGTGACCGAGCCGAAGAGCTTGCCCTCCGGGCTCGCCTGCATCTCGAAGGTCATCCCGACCGCAGCCACGCGCCGCGCCAGGTCCTGGAATCCGGCGACCGCCTTCTTCTGCAGCTCGTCGATCACGCGGCGCTGGTGCTCGACCTGCTTCACGCGCGAGGCCGTGGCCAGCATGGCCTTCCCCTGCGGGAGCAGATAGTTGCGCCCGAAGCCGGCCTTCACGCGCACGACGTCACCGGCGTTGCCGAGCCGGTGGATGTCCTCGGTCAGAATCACCTCGATCGTCGCCATCGCGATCTCCCTAGACGTGCGCCGTCGTGTACGGAACGAGCGCGAGATGCCGGGCGCGCTTGACGGCCGTGGTCAGGCGGCGCTGGTGCCGGGCGCAGTTTCCGCTGATCCGGCGGGGAATGATCTTGCAGCGCTCGGTCAGGAAGATGCGCAGCGTCTTCGCGTCCTTGTAATCGATGTCGATCTCTTTGTCCGCGCAGAAGCGGCACACCTTGTGGCGCGAGAACATCTTGCGCCCGGCGCGGCGTCGCTTCTTGGCCGGCCTCTTGGCAATGACGTCGACCATGATCGTCTACTCCTCGTCCTCGTCGTCGGCCCGGAAGCGCGGCTCGTCCTCGTCGTCGTCGCCCACCGGAGCGCCGCGCTCGCGCTCCTTGTCGCGCTCCTCGCGCGCCACCCGCTCGGCTTCGCGCTCCGCGCGCCGCTGGGCCTGCTCGGCGGCCTGTTTGGCCGCCTCGACCACGCGGGTCTCGATGTCGGTGACCTCTTCGTCGGCGAGCACCGAGAGGTAGCGGAGCACGTCGGCGTCGATCCGCATGAGCCGCTCGATCTCGCCGATCTCCTTGCCGCTGCCGAGAAAGTTCACCTGGAAGTAATGGCCCTTCTGGAACTTCTTGATCTCGTAGGCGAGCCGGCGCTTGCCCCAGTCGTCGCGAAGCAGGAAGCGCCCGTTCTGGTCGGCGACGACCTGATCGATGCGCTGGTGGATCTCGGCCTCGCGCTCCGGAGTCGCGTCGGGCTGGATCACGTAGACAAACTCGTACTCTCGCACGTCCTCTCCTCGTGGCTTCGGGCCCTGGCGCTGCCAGGACCAAGGAAGGTTCCGTTCGGCCGGCGCAGTCTAGACCGGGGCGTCCGGCGACGCCAGCGGCCCGACCGCCGGAAGCCCGTTGAAGTGGTTCATCGCCGCCTCGAATCCCTGGCTCGCCACCATCTCGAGCGCGTCGACCGCGAGATCGATCGTGGCCGAGTAGCGCTGGCGATCGTCCGCGTGGACCTTCGAGAGCAGGTGGCCGGTCGGCTCGCGGCCCGCGGGCGGGCGGCCGATCCCGACGCGGATCCGCGGGAAGTCGGAAGAGCCGAGCTGCTCGATGATCGAGCGCAGGCCGTTGTGGCCCCCGTGCCCGCCGGAGCGGCGAAGCCGCAGCTTGCCGCCGGGGATGTCCATCTCGTCGAACACGACCACCAGGTCCGGAGGCTCGACCGGCAGGTAGCGCAGCGCGGAGGAAACCGACTGGCCGGAGAGATTCATGAAGGTCTGTGGCTTCAGGATGCCGACCTCCCGACCCGAGAGCTTGCCGCGGGTGAACAGGCCCTGGAACTTCTCGGCCGCCGCCGGGAAGCGGTGCTTCGCGATCAGGCGATCGCAGACCGCGAATCCGGCGTTGTGCGGGGTCTCGGCGTAGCGGGGCCCGGGATTTCCGAGTCCGACGAAGAGCAGCATCTGCGAGCCCGCGCCCCGCGCTACTCCCCGGACTTCGCCGCGCCCGCGGCCGGCGCGGCGCCCGCGGCCGGTGCGGCCTCGCCCTCGACCGCCGCGCCCTCGACAGCGACCGGTGCAGCGACCTCCTCGAGCCTCGGCGCGACGACGTGCGTGACCGTCAGGTCGCGATCGGTCTTGCTGACGACGTCGGCCGGGAACGTGATGTCGCGCACGTGGATCGCGTCGCCGATGCCGAGATCCGAGACGTCGACATCGATCGACTCCGGAATCGCCAGCGGCATGCAGGAGACCTCGAGCGTGCGCAGCAGCGGCTCGAGCACGCCGCCGTCGAGCGCGACGCCGCGCGGCACGCCGACGAAGTGGATCGGGATCTCGACGTCGAGCCGCGCCTGCAGGTTCACGGCGTAGAGGTCGCAGTGGACCACCCGCCGCGACAGGGGATCGCGCTGGATCTCCTTCACCAGCACCGGCTTGCCCTCGATCGCCTTGGCGCCCTTCAGATCGACGAGGGCGTTTGCGCCGCCGCGCAGGACCTTCGCGAGCGCGAGGCTCTCGACACAGATCGCCGTCGGCGAGATGCCGCTTCCGTAGACGACGGCGGGGACCTGGCCCGCGGCGCGAAGCTTGCGCGTGACGCTCTTGCCGCGCCCGTCGCGCAGGCTCACCTCGAGCTCGAGTCTTTCGATCGCCATTTCGATTTCCTCCGCGGGAGCTCAGACGAAGAGCGAGCTCACGGACTCTTCATTGTGGATGCGCCGGATCGCCTCGCCGAGGAGATGCGCCACGGTCGTGATCACGAACTTCTCGCTGTCGCGCACCGCCTGCTTCACCGGGATGGTATCGGTCGTGATGAAGCGCTCGATGCAGGATTCCTCGATGCGCTTGACCGCCTCGCCGGCGAGCACCGGGTGGGTGATCGCGGCCAGCACGCTCTTCGCGCCCGCCTCGCGCAGCGCCTCCGCGGTCTGCACGATCGAGCCGCCGGTGCTGACGATGTCGTCGACGATCACGGCGGTCTTGCCGTCGACGTCGCCGACGATTCGCGTGACCTCGGCGATGTCCTTGCGCTCGCGCCGCTTGTCGCCGATCGCGATGGTCGCATCGAGGCGCTTGGCGAAGGCGCGCGCGCGCTCGACTCCGCCCGCGTCCGGCGAGACCACGACGACCTCGTCGCTCGGCGGCACGAGCGTGCGGATCTGCTGCAACAGGACCGGCATGCCGTAGATGTTGTCGACCGGGATGTTGAAGAAGCCCTGGATCTGGCCGGCGTGCAGGTCGAGACAGAGCACCCGCTCGGCACCCGCGGTGGAGATCAGATCGGCGACCAGCTTCGCGGTGATCGGCGTGCGCGGCTTCACCTTCCGATCCTGGCGGGCGTAGCCGTAGTACGGAATCACCGCCGTGACCCTGCGGACCGACGAGCGGCGCAGCGCGTCGAGCAGGATCAGGAGCTCCATCAGGTTCGTGTTCGCGGGCGCGCAGGTGGACTGGATCACGAAGACGTCCATTCCGCGCACGTTCTCGCCGATGTCGACCGACGTCTCGCCGTCCGCGAACGTGCCGACCTCTACGCGTCCGAGCTCGAGGTCGAGGTGCTCGCAGATTGCGCCCGCCAGCGCGGGGCTCGCGTTGCCCGTGAAGATCTTCGTGATGTTGCTGGCCATCGTGGGTTCTCGCTCGATTCTCTACTTGGTTGGGGCGGGAGGATTCGAACCTCCGATGCGCGGCTCCAAAGGCCGCTGCCTTACCGCTTGGCTACGCCCCAGCCCGATTCCCCTTGGATTCGGCGGAGGCGCTGCCGGGCGAACTCGTTGCGATCGTCCTCGCTCCCGCCGGTACCTCGATTCGAACGGCTGCCTGCTGCGCCGCGTGGTCGTTCGGAAAACGCCCGAACACCGTCGGCCCGCTTCCGGTCATGCCGGTCGCGAGCGCGCCGGCCCTCTCGAGCGCCCGCTGCGCCTCTCGGATCTCCGGATGGCGCCGCAAAGCGGTCGCTTCGAGGTCGTTGCGAGGAGATGCGAGCAGGCCGGCGGGCCCCAGAAGCGCGCCGATACTAGTCGGGACGCGCGGGAGCGTCAATTCACGAGTGGCCTCGGCGTAGGCCTGCGCCGTCGAGATCGGGAACGGGAACGCCACCAGCACCCAGGACATCTCGGGCACGCCGTCCAGGGTCTCGAGGCGCTCCCCGACCCCGCGCCCCAGCGCAGGCCTCGGGTCGAGAAAGAACGGGACGTCGGCCCCGAGCGAGAGCGCCACCCGGCTGCGCAGCGCCTCGCCGAGCGTCTGCCCGAAGAGCGCCTCGAGCGCGAGCAGGGTGGCCGCGGCGTCGGACGAGCCTCCGCCGAGCCCGGCCGCGATCGGAACGCGCTTTTCGAGCTCGATCTCGAGATCCGCACGCACGCCGAGCTCGGCGCAGGCGCGCGCCGCCGCACGATGGACCAGGTTCTCGCGATCCGCCGGCAGCTCGGCGCCGCTGATCGCGAGCCGGATCCCGCTTCCCGCAGCCCCGCGTCGGACCACGAGTCGATCCGCGAGCCGGAGCGGCAGGAAGATCGTCTCGATCTCGTGGTAGCCGTCCTCGCGGCGGCGCAGGACCGAAAGACCCAGATTCAGCTTCGCGGGCGCGAGGCGCTCGATCACCTTCGCGCTAGCTCCGCCTCGCAGCGAGAAATCGCATGTGCAGGTCGTGAAGCGTCTGCTCGAGGAGCGCCTCCTCGTCGGCGTCGAGGTTCCCGCGCGTCTTGCGCTTGAGCACCTCGAGGATGTCGATCGTCTGACGCGCGAGCGGAAGGTCGGGCGGGCCCGGGTTCGCGGTACCCGGCTCGGGCGCGACGCCGAGGTGAACCAGCGCGCTGCTCGCAAGCGAGATCACCAGCGTCCCGAAGCTCATCTCCGCAAGCGCCGCCTCGCCCGCGTCGTCCACCAGCTTGAATCCGCGCGGTCCGCCCTGTTCACCCGCCACTGGCCACCTCCTCGCGGGTCGGATCGACGCCGGTCGCGTCGAGCTCGCGCAGCAGCCGGCGCCCCTCACGCACCCGCTGCAGAGCCGTGATCGTCGCCCCGACCGCGATCGCGAAGACCGCCGTGAGCAAGAAGCCCGAGAGCGCCCCGACGATCAGCACGCCGAACCGCTCGCCGCGCTCCATCACGCCGACCTTCAGCGTGTGCAGGCGCTTCTCGGCGGATGCGCGCGTGTAGCTCGTCATCACGGTCGCCGTGATCGCCCACATCACCAGCACGGTTCCACCCGTGTCGCCCGCCGATGCGCGCGCGACGGCGATTCCGCCGAAGATCACGAGGTCGGAGAGCCGGTCGATCGACGAGTCGAAGAACGCGCCCGCGCTCGACGAGAGCCCCTGCTGCCGCGCCACCACACCGTCGACCAGATCGAAGAAGCCCGCGACCATGAGCAGCAGACCCGCGCCGAATCGCTGCTCCTCCGCGAGCGCCCACGCCGCTGCGAGCGAGACCAGCGCGCCCGTCAGCGTGAGGGTGTCGGGGTGTATGCGCAGCGAGCGCACGAACGGAAACAGGCGGTACACGACCGCGTCGACGTCCGATCCGAGGCGTTCCTTGATCACGAGGCCGTCTCCGGCGCTAGAGATCGTTCTCCGAGACCGGGACCACGATTCGCGGCACCGGCTTCAGCGGACCCTCGCGCACGAATCGCTCGATGCGGCGATTCCTGGCCTCGCCTTCGCTGATCAGCTCGGCGCGCAGCTTCTCGAGCTCCTCCGCCGTCGGAGTCGCGACCTGTGCGGCCAGATCGGCCAGGCCCTTCTGGTCGGGGGCTGCGCTGCGCGTCGCCGTTCCCTGTCTTCGCTGCTCTCGCTCGACCATGCGCAGGTCGCTGCTCGGATTCTCGGCTGACATCGTGGGTCCTCTTCTCGAGTTCGCGCGGGATCCGGCGTTGACAGCGCTCGGATCGCCGCTTACTGTGCAAAATCCGTGAAAAACCGGACACTTACAGAAGCCCGCGAGCCCCGACCCGGCGGGCTCGAGAAGGCGTCGCGGGCGATCGTGGTCCTGACGATCGCCCTTCTTTGCGCCTGCGCAACTGCGCCGCCCGAAGAGGAGCTTCCGTCCGCCGAATCGTACTACCAGCGAGGCCAGAAGATCCTGGAGGGGCAGCGCTCGTTCCTGTTCTTCCGCGACGTCGACTACCCCAAGGCGATCGAGTCCTTCCAGGAGGTGATCGACAACTACCCCTACAGCGAATACTCGCTGCTCTCCGAGCTCGCGATCGCAGACATCCACTTCGATCGCGAGAACTACGAAGAGGCCTCGAGCTACTACCACGACTTCGTCGAGCTGCACCCGAATCACGCGAAGGTCGCCTATGCGCTGTACCGCAACGGCCTGTGCTCGTACAACCAGATGCGCGCGGCGGATCGCGATCAGGCGCCGACGCGCGAGGCGGCGGCGCAGTTTCGCGCGCTGCTCGAGCGCTTTCCGAGCTCCGAGATGGCTCCCGATGCGCGAGTTCGCCTGGCCGAGGCGGAGGGTCGGCTCGCGCAGCAGATCATCGACATCGCCGACTTCTACTACTCTCAGCACGACTATCACGCCGCGGCGCGGCGCTATCGCCTGGCTCTCACCAGCTACCCGGGTCACCGAGACCGCGCGCGCACGATGGTGATGCTCGGCGTCTCGCTCTCGCGCCTGCGTCTCCACGGCGAGGCCGAGGGCACGCTGCGGCGCGCGCTCGAGCTCGGGCCCGACGAAGAGGTCCGGGACCGAGCAGAGTTCGAGCTCGACCAGCTCGCGCACCTTCCACTCTACGGCCCGCGCGTGCTGCCCAAGAGCTGCGTCACGGATCCGAATCCGTCCTGTCCCAGGATCGAGTAACTCTAGGGGATCAGCGCGTCGAACTCGGCCGGCTCGATTCCAGCCGGCGTGACCCGCGCCAGCAGCAGCCCGCGGAAGCGAGCGCGCTGATTCGCGTCGAGCACGCGGTTCGCCTGCGCCACGAGGGCCGCGAGGTCGCTGCGGTAGGCGCGAGCGTCGGAGAGACTCGGATCGCGCTCGAGCGCGCTTGCGACCTCGGCCGCCGTCGCCTTCGCGCCAGTCCGACCGCCCGTCGCGACGCCGACGGCGCGCTCGAAGGCGGCCCGGATCTCGGGAGCTCGGTCCCTCTCCTGCACGATGCCTGTCTCGGGATCGACGTCCGCCGATGGGCGGAACAGCGCGCGGTACGGCGCGATTGCGGCCTCCACGGCGGGGCTCGTCTGCGCGAGGTCCGCATCCGACGTCGTCGCGGTCGGCCCGGCGCTCACGGGCGGAAGTGCGCCCTGCTCCCGCTCGCTCGGCGCGCGGCGAGAGCGCGCATCGAGATAGACGAGCAGCTCGTCGGCCCAGAGCGGACGCGCGTCCTCCGCGAGCGCGAGGCGCGCGACATCCGCGCGCGGGCGGGCGATCGCGGCCGGGCGGCCGAGGATCGGCGTCTCCCGCCCGTAGTCGAAGTACGCCGGGCCGGTCACGGTCGGGAAGATCCCGGCCGCGAGGTCGGCCTGGCTGAGCTCGACGTAACCGTTCGCGATCTGACGCAGCAGCACTTCCTCGTTGGAGACGTCGCCGCGGATCAGCTCGCGCGTGGGAGCGGCGATCGTCCCGCCTCTGCCGCCGCGAGCGCTGGGGCGATTCGAGAGGTGGATCTCGTTGGCGACGACGACCGACCGACCGCGGACCTGGATCTCCTGCGCGCGCACGTCGATGTCGAGCGCTGCCGCATCCGCGAGCGTGGCCTTCTTGGCCGCGGAGACATCCAGGTCGCCCGCCACGATCAGGCGTTGGCCAGCGCCGAACTCCACGTTGCCCGACGTGGCCTGCAGCGCGAGGTCGCCGTCTCGGTACAGGAGGATCGGAGCGCCCGCGGGCGCCGTATTCCCGGACCCGAACGAGACGCTCCCCGCCGAGATCGTCTGGAGCGGCTGCGTCGAGGAGAACGCGATCCCCTCCGCGCCCAAGGCCGCGAAATCGGATCCGCTGAGCGCGACGTCGCTCCGCAGGTCGATGCGGCCCTCGCTCTCGACCGAGAGATCACCGGTGCCGCGGACAAGCGACTCGAAGACCACGTCGCCAGCCGCGCGAATCCCCGAGTCGGCGCTCGTCTCCGTCGTTCCAGAGACCACCAGGTCGTGCGCCAGATCGAACTCGCCGCCGAGGAAGACGGCGCTCGGGTCGGGGGCCAGCGCGGTCGGAGCGTCGCCATCGGCGCGCAGCGCGAGATTCCCGTCGACGCTGGCGATGCCGCCGATTCGCAGCACGCCGCCTCGCAAGCTCGTCGCAGAAGTCCCGAAGCGCCGCGCCGTGATCGCGTAGTCCGCCGCGCCGCCGGCCAGCACTCCGCGGCCCTTCAGGTCGACGTCTCCGTACGCGAGCACGTCGCCGTCCGCCGCCCACGTCGCGGGACCGGGCGTCGCGTTCGTCTCCGACGCGATCGCGCGCGCGTCGACGAGCAGGTCGCCGTTGGCGAGCGCGAGCGCGTAGCTGCGACCGTCGCCGAGCGTTCGCGTGCCGTGCACGGTGATCGCAGGTCCGGTTCCGTCCACCGCGGAGCCGCGCAGGGTGAGATCGGAGCGCGCGCTCGCCGGATCCGGCGCGCCCGAGGCGTCGAAGCTGCCGCGCACCAGACCGGTGCCTGCCGCAGAGCCGATCTCGAGCTTTCCGAAGCGACTCTCGATCGTCTGCGCGCCGCTCGCCGTCAGCTCGATCCGGTCCGCGTCGAGGGTGAGCTTGCCGTCGGTGCTCTTCGACGTGAGCGCGCCGCCGAGCTCGAGGGTCTCGCCCGCGCCGACGCGCAGCACCTGGTCACCCGTGCCGAGGAATCGCGCGGGTCCGCCGATCACCGCGCCGCCCACGACGTCGACGTCGGCGTACGAGAGGAATCCGGAGCTGCCCACGACCAGATCGCCGTCGATGCGCGCGTCGCCGTCGACGCGCACGCCGTTCACGTCGCTGCCGATCGCGAGCGAGGCGAGGTCGAGGCCCGAGCCGTCGACGCGGACCGCGTAGCCCGTGCTTCCCGCCAGACCGTTCGCGGCCAGGGTGAGGCTCGTGCCGGCGAACGTCGCGACCTCGCTCGGACCCAGCGCGACCTCGCCGTCGTGCGAGATCAGCGCGACCGAGTGGCCGGCGCCGCTGATCGAGCCGCCCAGGAACAGCCCGCCGTCCGGCACGGCCGAGCCGGACGCGCCGCCGATCGAGCGATCCTGATCGAGCGTGAACGACTTCGGCGCCGCGTCTCCGGCCTCGTTCGCGAGCAGCAGGCCCGTGAGCATCACCTCGCCGGTCGTGCTGCCGCCGTTTCCGTCGCTCGCCGAAAGCCGGATCGTGTCCGCCGAGATCTGGCCCACTCCGCCCGCCGCGAGCTCGAGATTTCCGCTGGCGAGCTCGAGGTCGATCCGGCCCGCCGAGAGGTCTCCGCCGAAGGAGATCCCGCGCTTTGCGGCGACGACGAGCGCCGTCTCGCCCGCGGCGCGGCCGTCCGCGCGGCTCACCGCGCCGGTCACCGCCACGTGGTCACCGCGGATCGAGTTCACGATGCCGGTCGTCGCGTTCGCTCCGAGACGAAGCGCGCCATCCACGAGCACGTCCGCCGAGTCACCGGCCAGCCCGGCAACCAGACTCGGGGAGCTCGCGGCCCCCGCGCCGCCGCTGGCGTCGAGACCCGAGGTCAGGGTGATCTGGCCCGCGGAAAGCGTGATCGCGCCCGCGTCGCCGCCTTGCCGCGTGATCTCGGTCGTGCCCGTCGCGATCGCGCTCGCGTCGCCGCCGCGGCTGTCCACGCTGCCGATCGCGATCGTCGCGCCCGAAACCGCGACATCGCCGCCGTCGCGTCCGTCGGTCGGAGCCGTGGTCGACACCGGTCCGCTCGCACCGCGGGTCGTGACGCTGGCGATCACGACCGACCCGGTGCCGCCGTCGATCGAGACGTCGCCGCCGTCCATGCCGAGCGAGCCCGACGCGTTGAGCGCGCCGGTCGTGACTCCCTCGCTGGCGGTGATCGAGAGTGAGTCGCCGGTTCGCCCGGTCGTGACCGTAGAGACGCTGACCTGCCGTCCGGAAAGCGCGAGCGCCCCGGCGCCCTGCTTCGAGATCGCGCCGGTGGCGCCGAGAACGCCCGCTCCCGCCGAGAGGCTCTGAGCGCCCGTTCCGTCGAGCGAGAGCGGGCCGCGAATCGTGACGTCGCCCGAGCTCGCGACGCTTCCCGAGAGATTCGCGGCGGTCTCGAGCTCGAGCCCGGCCACGTCGAGGTTGCCGTTGATGTCGACGCCCGTATCGCCCGCGAGCGCGAGATTCGAGCCCGCCACGACAGAGGTGTCGTCGATTCGCACGCTCGCGCCCTTCGAGCGCAGCGCGTAGTCCATCCCGGCGACGCTGCCGCCGAAGACCGCGAGGCCGGGGAGCGCCGTGTTCGGCACGCCCGCGCTCGTCGCGCCGATCGCCGCGTCCTGCTCGAGCGTGAAGCTGCCCGGCGCGGCGTCGCTCGAAGCCGCCGAGAAGCGCGCGCCTTCCGAGAGCAGAACCCTGGCCGACAGATCGGTGCCGTTGCCGGAGCCCGCCACGAGCTCGATCTCGTCCGAAGCCAGGCGCGCGCCGATCTCGAGGTCGCCGGTTCCGTCCGAGCCCGCACGCAGGCGGATCTTCTCGTCGGCGTCGATACGCGCGCCCACCACGAGTCCGGCGGGAGTTTCGGCCGTGAGCGAGGCGAGCGAGAGCGGCTCGGCCCCGAGATCGATGCCCGTCTGACCGCGCAGATCGAGTCGGCTGCCGGTGAACTTGGCCGAGCTGCCCGCGGAGAGGCTGATCGCCCCGTCGCGAGACTGGAGCCGGTAGTCGAGGCCTGCGACGCCCGCGGCCCCGAATACATCGGCGTCCGGAAGAGCGGCGCTGTCGAGCGCGGCGTCCTGGATCAGATCGACGCGCGTCGGCTGAGCGCTCGCGTCCGAGCGGCTCCGCAAGCTGCCTCCGGCCGCGATCTCGATCTTGGACGCCGCCCCCGCGCCGCCCGCGCCGTCGCCGGCGAGCAGGCGGATCGTGTCGGCGCGAAGCTCCGAGCGAAGCAGGAGGTCGCCCGTTCCGCTGGCGCCGCCGGCCAGGCTCACGCTCTCCGCGGTCACGCCGAAGTCGACGTCGAGCGCATCCCGCGTCGTAAGATCCAACGAGGAGAGCGTGAAGTCGCTGGCGGTCTGCGTCGCGCCGAGCGCGCTGAAGCTCCGCGCGACGATCGCGAGGTCGATGCCGGAGAGACCCGCCAGATCGGCTCGCGAGGCGGCGTCGAGCGAGACGGCGTCGTTCGAGCGCAGCGAGAGCGCCAGATCGGTCACGCCCGAGGCGGCATCCGCCAGACGCGAGACGGCGGCGCTGTCGATTGCGCCATCCTGATCGAGCACGAGCGTCGCGGGCGCCGGAGCGGTTCCGGTGATCGCCTCGAGGTCGAGGTGCACGCCCTCGCCGAGCACGATCTGCGCCGTGCGGCCGTCCGTCTGGCTCGAATCGGAAGCTGCGAGCTCCACGCGGTTGGTGTGGAGTGCGACGTCGGTGCCGGCGTTCGAGACCGTTCCCGTGCCCGACCCCTCGAAGGCGATGGCGATGGAGCGGTCCGCGACGACGTCTCCGCCGAGCACGACCGAGTCGCCCGTGCTCGAGATCGACAGCGACCGCAGGTCGGCGCTCGAGCCGAGGCGCGTCTCTCCGCTCGCGGCGATGCGGAGATCGACCCGGCGCGTCGTGGGCGGGTCCGTCGCGGGAACGACCTCTGCTCCGGAGATCGCGCCGTCGAGGTGGACGTCGCCGCCCGCGATGCTGAGCGAGTTCGCGGCGAGCCGGATGTCTCCCTGTACCTGAACCGCGCGATCGCGCGCGCCGTCCGCGTTCGAGATCGAGCCGCCGGTCGCGTCGAGCGGCCCTGAGAGCCGGACGGTTCCCGCCGAGAGGTCGATCGTGCCCTTCTCCACATCGCTGCCGCCGCCGGTCGCGACGGAGCCGATCTCGAGCGTTGCGGCTGCGCCCGTGCGGACCGACACCGAGCCGCCGTCCAGCGGAGGTCGCGACGACGAGCTCGCCGCGCCGCCGCTGGTCGCGATCGCGCCGATCGTCACGTCGCCGCTCGCCGCCACCGCGACGTTCCCGCCCTCGGCGCCGCTCGCGCCGCGCGTGTCGATGGAATTGACGCGAACCGTCTGCGTCTGCTCCACGCCAGCGTCGGCAAAGCCGATCTGGACGGCGCCGCGCGAGGTGATCGCGCCCGCCAGCGGAGTGCCGTCGGCGGCGGTGCCGCCGATCGCGACGTCGCGCGCCTCGAGCCGGAGCCGGCCGCCGGCGCTCGTGCTCACGTTTCCGTTCACGTCCAGCGTGCCCTGGTGGGCCGAGACGAGCGTCTCGGGCTCGGGGTCTCCCGTCTCCACCGGCTTGGTGACGAGCTGGAGGTTTCCGCTCACCGCGATGTCGCCCTCGCTCGCGACGAGGTCGCCCTGCGAGCTGGCGTTGCCGGTCACCGCGAGCGACCTGACCTGGAGCGCGTCCGTGCCGCGGATCTCGGAGGTCGTGCCGGTCAGCGCAAGGTGGCTATCCGCGACGACGGCCTTGTCGTCGATGACCACGCTGCTTCCGGTCGAGAAGAGCGTGATCTCGCGTCCCGCGCTGGCGCCGAGATCGAGCGCGGCGAGCCGAGAGCTCGCGAGCGACGCCGACTGCTGGAGCGTGACCTTGCCCGGACCCTGCGCGGCGTCGTCTCGGCTGCGAAACGCAAGGCCGTCGCCGACGGTGACCTGCGCGCCCGAGCCGCTCGCGGAGAGCCGGAGCTCGTCGGCGCGAACGGTCGTGGTCTCGCCCGCGGCCGCCGCGCTGCGCAGCTCGCCCGGCGTCGCTCCGCGGAACGAAACGTCGAGCTTCTCCGCCTCGACCGCGCCGGCAAGCGCGACGTCGCCGCGATTGCCGGCCGCGAGCGCGATCTCGCGCGCGCGGATCGCCTGGTTGCTGAAGATCGCCGTGCCGTAGAGATCGCCCGCGCCGACGCGGACCGTGCCGTCGGCTCCTGCGGAGATCTCGCCCGTATTCGACACGCCCGTCGCGTTCTGGTCGAAGACCGAGCTGGCCGCGCCCTCGACGCGAAGCAGGTACCCTCGGCCGCCGTCGTCGCGACCGATCAGCACGTCGTTGCCGGCGGCCATCACGATCCAGCCGGCCTCGGCGATGATCCGCCCGGAGTTCGTGACCTGCGCTCCGACCAGGCTGACGGCCGAAGCGGCGATCTCGCCGGCGTTCCCCACGTCGCCGTACACACCGGTGTAATGGTCGACCCCGCTCGCGAAGTCGGCGTCGGACAGGCGGCCGCCCGCGGCGTGGATCGCGTTGGCGTTCACCACGGCGCCGTCGGCGAAGAACACGCCGGCGGGGTTCACGATGTAGATGTGGCCGTTCCCGGTGAGCGAGCCCTCGATCCGCGTGGGTGCGTCGCCGAGGATGCGGTTCAGCACACGCGCGTCGTCGTTCACGACGCCGTTCCGCGTCTGGATGAACTGCACCGCCTCGCCGAGCGCGATGTCGAAGCTGTCGTACTGGATGATGCTGCCGTCGGAGGCGTGGATCACCCAGTTGGTGCTCCCCTCCACGTGGTCGATCGAGACGTCGCCACGCCGCACCGACTCACCGCGCGGACCGGCGAGCGCGGGAAGCGCCGCGGGCCCGGCCGCGATCGCCGCGACCAGAAAGGAGACCAGCGCGTCGCGCGCGATCAGTCCGGGGAGCGTTCGCAGGGTCTTCATGGCTAATACCGCACCGTCGCGGCGAAGTTCGTCTTGCTGTCGCCCGACGAGACGTCCGCGGCCTCCACGTCGCTGAGCACGAAGCCGTGGTCGATCCGCAGCGATAGGTTCTGCCGCACGACGATCTCCAGGCCCAGACCCAGCGACGAGAGCGTCGCGTCTTCCTCGCCGGCAACGGCCTGGTCGTTCCAGGTCTGGCCGTAGTCGTAGAAGGTCGCGATCACGAAGTCCCAGTCGGGCATGCGCTGATTCGCGTCCGGTCCGGGCCGGAACTCGCCGAGCCACGGCAGCTGCCACGGAACCGTCGCCGAAAGCGACAGCGGGATGTGGTAGCGGTACTCGATGCTGCCGCCGAGCATCGAGTCGCCCGCGACGATCGACTGCGGGTAGCCGCGCACGGTGCCCGGGCCGCCCAGCACGCCCTCGACCTGCGCGATCAGGCGCGTGCCGAGTGAGTACTGGCCGCCGAGTCGCCAGGCGATCTCGTGCACCAGCTCTCGCGGGCGCAGCGTGCGGCCGTCCCGCACGGGCACACCGCGCAGCCAGGGGCGCAGGAAGAACGATCCGCGCACGTCGAGCGAGACCAGCCGCCAGCTGTCGTCGACGTCGCTGCGGCCGGCGGCGGAGAAGTCGTCGAGGTCGCTCGAGCTCGTGCCGGCCAGGAACGGCAGGCTCTGCTCGAAGCCGAGGCGCGCGAACACGCGCGAGGTCGAACGCGTGCGCTCGAGCGAGAGCGCGAGCTCGGGCACGAAGAACGGCATGCTCGCGCTCGTGCTCAGGTTCGTGACGTCGATGTCCATCCAGCGCGCGCCGAGCGTGGCGTCGACGAAGAAGCCCGGCCGCCGGACCAGGCTCGACACGAGCGCGCCGCCGATCTCGAACTGCTCGCCCTCGAAGGCGTTGCTGAGGCCGAACTGGTCCGCGGCGTACTCGCTCCAGGAGCCGTTCAGGCGACCGCGCAGGCCGAAGGCCAGCGGCAGATTCGCCTCGTACGAGCCGGCCAGCGCGTTCACCTCGTCGAAGCTCGCGGTCATGTAGTCGAGCAGAAGCACGTCGTCGTGACCGGTGAGCTGGTAGCTCGCGAAGCTGAAGCGCTGGCGCATCTCGCCGGTCTGGTCGGTCCCCGTGTCGGAGATCGAGCTCGAGATCGTCCAGGGCCGCTGCTCGGAGACGAGATAGTCGAGGTTCACCACGCCGGGCGTGAGCGTCGGCGTGATCACGACGTCGACGACGCGGCCGGGAAGTCGGTTCAGCGTCGCGACGTAGGCGTCGAGCTCGCGCTTGGCGAGCGGGTCGCCGGCGCCGACGGGCTGGAGCGGCGAGCGGCTCGCGATCTGCTCGTGCTCTGGCGATTCCTGTACCGGCGGTAGCGCGCCGGGGGGCGCCTCGCCCGCGGTGAACGTGCGCACCGCGCGCACCCGGCCGGTGTGGATCACGAGCGCGAGCGTGGTGGTGTCCTCGCGCAGATCGGCGCCGGTGTCGGGATCGATCTGCGCCGGATCGGGGGCGACGTACACGCCGATCAGCCCGCGCTCGCCGAGCTCGGCGACGATCTGCTCGCAGAGGTCGCGGAGCCCCGTCGCGTAGACGGGAACCGCGCCGTCCACGCCGAGATCGCGGAGCTCGAACCACTCGATGTCGCCGCCGCGGCGCGCGCCCACGTAGCCGTCGGAGGCCCGCCCGAGTCCGTACTGCCCGGAGCTCACCAGGTCGACCGGCGGGTGCAGCAGGTGGTTCTCGGCGTAGCGGAGCTCGATCTCCCCGATCGCGTAGCGCGGGCCCTCGGTCCGGGTGTGCTCGCCCGCCGGGGGATCGCTCGGGTCGAAGCTCGCCCGCGCTGGCAGCGGAAGGGCGAAGACCACGAGCAGAATCGAGAGCGTCCGAATTCCGCTGCGCACGCCCATCCGCGCTCCCAATTCAGTCCGAGTGTAGACGAACTCTACTCCAAGTGGCCGTCCCGCCGGTTGGGTGGCGCGGGCCGACCTCGATCTTGCCAGCGTTCTCGGTGGGTTAGGCGCCCGATCGGGGTTCGTTCGCCAGCAACTCCGCGAGCCGGGCCAGCGCCGCGTCGAGCTTCCCGGCGTCCGGCCCCCCGGCCTGGGCGAAGTCCGGGCGGCCGCCGCCCGTGCCGCCCACCTCTTTTGCGAGGTCGCGGATCAGCTCGCCTGCGGCGAAGCGCCCGACCAGGTCCTTCGTGACGCCGAGCGCGAGCGCCGCCTTGCCCTCGTGCCGCACGCCGAGCAGCACGACGCCGGAGCCTACGCGCTGCTTCAGCTCGTCGACGAGCTGCCGCAGCTCCTTGGGATTGGCCCCTTCGATCTCGGTCGCGAGCACTCGCACGCCGCCGATCTCGCGCACGTGCTGCATGGGATCTGCACTGCCCCCGCGCCGCATCTGCGCGCGCACCTTCTCGAGCTCGCGCTCGAGCTCGCGCTGCTGCTCGAGCAGCCGCGACACGCGCGCGGGAAGCTCGGCGGGCGGCGTGCGCAGCAGGTCCGCGGCATCGCGCAGCGTGCGCGACTCGCGCCGCGCGTGCTCGAGCACGCCGCGGCCGGTCTGCGCCTCGATGCGCCGCACGCCGGCGCCGATCGCGGACTGCGCGACGATGCGAAACGACCCGAGATCGCCGGTCGCGTTCGCGTGCGTTCCGCCGCAGAGTTCCGTCGACGGGCCGAAGCTCACCACGCGCACGCGATCGCCGTACTTCTCCTCGAAGATCGCGATCGCGCCCGACGAGAGCGCCTCCTGGTAGGACTTCTCGGCGACGCGACCGGGCAGATTGCGCAGGATCAGGTCGTTCACGCGATCTTCGACCTGGCGCACCTGCTCCTCGTCGAGGCCCGAATCGTGCGTGAAGTCGAAGCGCAGCCGTTCGGGGCCGACCAGCGAGCCCGCCTGCGAGACTTGCGGCCCCAGCACCTCACGCAGCGCCCAGTGCAAGAGGTGCGTGCCGGAGTGGTTGCGCACGGTCGCTGCGCGCGCCTCGGCGTCGACCTCGAGCGAGACGGTCTCGCCTTGCGAGATGCTTCCGAGCACCACTCGGCCCTGATGGACGATCAGCCCCTCGACGGGCTTCTGCGTGTCCTCGATCTCGATTCGCCCCTCGGCACCCGCGATCTCGCCGACGTCGCCGACCTGGCCGCCGCTCTCGCCGTAGAACGGCGTCTCGTCGACGACGACCTCGACGCGGTCCCCCTCCGAGACCCGCTCGACGCGCTCGCCGGCGCGCAGCAGCGCGCGCACGAGCGAGCGGCCCTGCGTCGATTGGTAGCCCGTGAACGAGCAGCGCAGCTCGCTCGCGATCGCGTTGTAGACCTCGGCGGGGGCGGCTTCGCCGGTTCCCCGCCAGGCGGCCCGCGCGCGCTCCGCCTGCTCGCTCATTCGCGCGTCGAAGCCGGCGCGATCGTACGAGAGCGCGTGGGTGCGCAGGATGTCCTCGGTCAGATCGGTCGGGAAGCCGAACGTGTCGTAGAGCCGGAACACGACGTCCCCCGAGAGGCTGCGGCTGCCGGCCTTCCGCGCGCTCGCGATCGCCTCGTCGAGGAGCGCGAGCCCGCGGCCGAGCGTCTTGCCGAAGCGCTCCTCTTCGCGCCGGATCGTGTCGATCACGAACGCGCGCCGCTTGGCCAGGTCGGGGTACGCGCCGGCCATCTCGTCGATCACCACGTCCGCGACCTCGAAGAGGAACGGCCGCTCGACGCCGAGCAGCACGCCGTGGCGCGCCGCGCGCCGCAGCACCCGGCGCAACACGTATCCCCGGCCCTCGTTCGACGGCAGAACGCCGTCGCCGATCAGGAACGCGCAGGCGCGCGCGTGGTCGGCGACCACCCGCATCGAGACGTCGTTCTCGGGGTTCGTCCCGTAGGCGCGGCCCGCGATCCCGGCGGTGCGCTGGATCAGGGGTCGAAACAGATCGGTGTCGTAGTTGCTCGCGACGCCCTGAAGCACGCGCGTGATGCGCTCGAGCCCGAGCCCCGTGTCGATCGAGGGCTTCGGCAGCGGGACTCGCCTGCCGTCGGCGGACTGCTCGAACTGCATGAAGACCAGGTTCCAGATCTCGATGAAGCCCGGCCCCGACGGATCGCCGCCCCGCTCGAAGATCGCCCGGTCGGTGATCTTGTGGATCTCCGAGCACGGCCCGCACGGCCCCGTGTCGCCCATCTGCCAGAAGTTCTCGGCGTCGCCGAGGCGGAAGATCCGCTTGGGGTCCAGCCCGATCCCGTCGCGCCAGAGCGCGTAGGCCTCGTCGTCGTCGTCGTGCACCGAGACGACCAGGTCTTCCGGATCGAGGCCGAAGACGCGCGTCAGCAGATCCCAGGCGTACTCGATCGCCTCCTTCTTGAAGTAGTCGCCGAAGGAGAAGTTCCCGAGCATCTCGAAGAACGTCTGGTGGCTGGGCGAGCGGCCGACCTCTTCCAGATCGTTGTGCTTGCCGGAGACGCGCATGCACTTCTGCGAGGTCACGGCGCGGACGTAGTCGCGGCGCTCCTCGCCGGTGAACAGGCGCTTGAACTGGACCATGCCGGCGTTCGCGAACATCAGCGTCGCGTCGCCCGGCGGGACCAGCGATCCCGACGCCACGACGGCGTGCCCGCGCTCGGCGAAGTAGTCGAGGAAGGCCTTGCGGATCTCGTTTCCGGTCATCCGCGTCATGGTACCAGCGCCGCGCCCGCGAGACAGGGCTCGCGCGCGGAGCGGGTGCCGCGGCTCAGAAACGGTCGATCTTCAGATCGTCGTCCGCCGGCTCGTTGAGCTCGATCCCCTTCTCCGCCTGCTCCTTGTCGAAGTCGTCCCAGGAGCTGTCGGAGGTGCCGGAGATGCCCTTGAAGCGCAGCGCGAAGTCGTCGGCGTTGGACACGTGCTGCAGCGCCTCTTCGTACGAGACGCGGCCGGCCTTCACGTGCTGCATCAGCGACTGGTCGAAGCTCTGCATGCCGTAGGTCGTGAAGCCCTTGGCGATGGCGTCGTTCAGCTCCTTGGTCATCTCGGGGTCGGCGATGCACTCGCGCACGCGCGCCGAGGCGACCAGGATCTCGACCGCGGGCACGCGGCCCTTGCCGTCCGCCCGCGGCACCAGACGCTGGCTGATCACTCCCTTGATGATGCTCGCGAGCTGCAGCCGGATCTGCGGCTGCTGATGCGGCGGGAAGACCGAGACGATGCGGGTGATGGTCTCGGCCGCGTCGATCGTGTGCAGCGTCGACATGACCAGATGTCCGGTCTCGGCCGCCATCAGCGCCGTCTCGATCGTCTCGAAGTCGCGCATCTCGCCGACCAGGATGACGTCCGGATCCTGACGCAGGGCGGCGCGCAGCGCCGTCGCGAAGCTGTTCGTGTCGACGCCGATCTCGCGCTGATTCACGATCGAGCGCTTGTCCCGGATCAGGAACTCGATCGGGTCCTCGATCGTGATGATGTGGCAGGTCCGGTTCGTGTTGATGTAGTCGATCATCGCGGCGAGCGTGGTCGACTTGCCGGATCCGGTCGTGCCGGTCACGAGCACGAGTCCGCGGGCTTCCATCGCGACACGCTCGACGACCTTGGGCATGACGAGCTGCTCGATCGTCTTCACGCCGAACGGGATCACGCGGAAGACGATTCCGACCGTGCCTCGCTGCATGAACGCGTTCACGCGGAACCGGCCGAGACCCGCGATCGAGTAGGCGAGGTCCACCTCGTGGTGCTTGTCGAAGTGGTTCTTCTGGCCCGGCGTCATGATCGACGTCGCGATGCCGTGAAGCTGCTCGGGCGTGAGCCGCTCGCCGTTCTTGAGCGGAACCAGCGCGCCGTCCACCCGGAAGAGCGGCGGCAGGCCGGCCTTCAGGTGGATGTCCGACGCCAGGCCCTTGATCGCGATCGTCAGGATGTCGTTGAGTTCCATTCCCGCCAAGCCTCACCGCTCGCATGGATGCAAGGGGTACCTGCGGGTGGATCGTCCCGACCCGAGCCGTTCTTGAGGGCGCCCGTGCGCCTAGCTCTCGAGCGCCTCGCCGGGAACGGGAAGGCCCGAATCCGCCACCGGAACCTTCTTCTTGATGCCGGCGCTGGCGAAGACGAGCTCGGAGAGGCGCTCGTACACGGCCGGATTCGCGGCCAGGAACGCCTTCGCGTTCTCGCGGCCCTGGCCGATCCGCGTGCCTTCGAAGCTGTACCAGGTTCCGCTCTTCTCGAGCAGGCCGCGCTCGGAGCCGAGGTCGAGGATGTCCCCCTCTCGGGAGATGCCCTTGTCGTGCATCAGATCGAACTCGGCCTGCCGGAACGGCGGCGCGCACTTGTTCTTCACCACCTTCACGCGCGTGCGGCTGCCGATCGTGTGCTCGCCGTCCTTGATCTGGCCGATGCGGCGGACGTCGAGGCGGATCGAGGCGTAGAACTTCAGCGCGTTCCCGCCCGACGTGGTCTCGGGATTGCCGAACATCACGCCGATCTTCATGCGCAGCTGGTTGATGAAGATCAGGCAGGTGTTCGAGCGCGAGAGATTTCCGGCGAGCTTGCGCAGCGCCTGGCTCATCAGACGCGCCTGCAGACCCACGTGTGCGTCACCCATCTCGCCCTCGATCTCCGCCTTGGGAACGAGCGCGGCGACGGAATCGATCACGACCATGTCGACCGCGCCGGACCGCACGAGCATGTCGGTGATCTCGAGCGCCTGCTCGCCCGTGTCGGGCTGCGAGACCAGCAGCTCCTCGACGTTCACACCGAGCTTCTTCGCGTAGCCGACGTCGAGCGCGTGCTCGGCGTCGATGAACGCCGCCACTCCGCCCTTGCGCTGGCACTCGGCCACCGCGTGCAGCGAGAGCGTGGTCTTGCCCGACGACTCCGGGCCGTAGATCTCGACGATGCGACCCTTCGGCAGACCCCCGACTCCGAGCGCGATGTCCAGCGATGGCGCGCCCGTCGAGATCACCTGGATCTCCCGGTCGAGCTGATCCTGCCCCATCAGCATGATGGAGCCCTTGCCGAACTGCTTCTCGATCGATGCGACCGTGAGGTCGACGGCCTTCTTCTTCTCGTCCTTGTTCCCGGACTGCGCTCGCGACATCTGTCTCTCCTACGTCTCTGGGGCGAATTCGGCGAAATCGGCGTCGCCACCCGCTCCGAGCGGAAAGCGCGCCAGGGGAACGAAACGAGCGCCGCCGGGGGGAAGGCGACTCTCGTAGAGTATGACCTCGGAAACCGTCCAGGCGACGGGCTCCTGCGCAATCGCGCGTTCGAGCTCGACGCGAAGCGGGTCGCGCAGGCGTCCGAGCGTGAGGTGGGGCTCGAAGGGCCGGCGCTCTCGCTCCGCGCCGATCACGCGCGCAGCGGAGTCGAGCTTCCGCGCGAGCCGCGCGAGCGCCGCGGCACCTTGACGCACGCCGAGCCAGAGGGCGCGCGCCTCGCGCGCGTTCGGAAACGCGCCGAAGCCCGAGAGCTCGATCTCGAAGGGCTGCTCGGGCGCCAGCTTCGCCCGCGCGCGCTCGACCAGACGCGGAACGCCGGCCTCGGGGATCTCGCCCAGGAACTTCAGCGTCAGGTGCAGGCTGTCGGGCGTCATCCAGCGCACCCCGCGCGGCGCCACCGCTCTGAGGCTTTCGGCCGCCTCGGTCGAGCGCGCGCGCGCCTCGCTCGGCAGGTCGATCGCGAAGAACGCGCGAAGCAGGTCGCTCATTCGCGCGGCCCCGGCGCGCTCGCCAGCCGCGGAAACAGGTTGGCCGTGATCGGAAGCCCGAGCAGGCGTCGGCGCACCCAGTCGAGCGCGAGCTGGCTCGCGAGCTCCTTGTTGCGGCGGCGCTCCGTCATCATCTGGTAGCGGTGCGCGATGGTTCCGCTGGCGTCGGCCAGGGCCAGCCAGAGGGTTCCGACCGGCTTTTCCGGCGAGCCCCCGTCCGGACCCGCGATCCCGGTCGTCGCCAGGCCCAGGTCGGTGCCGGCTCGACGCCGCGCGCCCTCCGCCATCTGACGGGCGACCATCTCCGACACGGCTCCGTGTCGGGTGAGCGCTTCCGGATCCACGCCGAACTCGCGCAGCTTCGCCTCGTTCGCATACGCGACGAAGGAGGCGAGCAGATACGCGGAGCTGCCGGGCACGTCGGTGAGCCGGCTCGTCACGAGCCCCCCGGTGAGCGATTCCGCGACGGCGATCGTGAGCTTCCTCTCGAGCAGGAGCTCCGCGACGATCGCCTCGAGCCCGCGCTCGCCGACGCCGAGCACGAGGTCGCCGAGCCGCTCGCGGATCTCCGCTTCGAGCTGGTCGAGCCGGCGCTCCGCGCCGGCCGCGTCGGGTGCGCGCACCAGGATCCGCACGAGGTTGTCGGGAAACTGCGTGCGGAAGCCGAGCACCGTGCCGGCGTCGCCTCTCGCCAGGTCGTCGAGGATGCGGTCGAGATTCGACTCGCCGATCCCGAAGGTGCGCAGCAGCCGCGCGCGAACCACCTGGCTGCGGCCGAGGCGCGCGGCGATTCGCGGCACGACCTCCTCGTCGAGCATGCGGTAGAGCTCGCGCGGAACTCCGGGCATGAAGAACAGCTGCGTGCGCTCGCCGCTCGCGGGGTCGGTCACCTCGAGCATGAACCCCGGCGCAGTGCCCAGCGGATTCGCGAGCACGACGGCGCCCTCGGGAAAATCGGCCTGCTTCGCGTTGTTCTCCGCCATCTCGCGATTGAAGCGGCGGAAGAATGCGCGGATCTGCTCCAGCGCGGCCTCGTCCCGGTAGATTTTGCGTCCGAACGTGCGCGCGGCGATTTCCGTGGAGATGTCGTCGCGCGTCGGGCCGAGCCCGCCCGAGACCAGCACCACTCGCGCACGGGTCGCCGCCTCGCGCAGAACCTCTTCGATCGCGTCCGGATCGTCTGGAACGCTGACGTGGCGCGCGGTCTCGAGGTCGAGCGCGAGCATCCGCTCCGAGAGGTGAGACTTGTTCGAGTCCACGATCTCGCCGCGCAGCAGCTCGTCGCCGATCGTGATCACCCAGACCGCGTCGCGCGCCGCGGGCGCGCTCACGCCGCAGCCTCCGCGAAGATCACGCGCCAGAGCAGCTGGCCGACGAGATTGGCGTAGAGGCCCGCGACCAGGTCATCCGCCATCACGCCGAGTCCGCCGGGAAGCCGCTCCGCGGCGCGAGCGGGTGCGGGCTTCCAGATGTCGAAGAGCCGGAACAGCAGGAACGCGGCCCCGGCGACCTCGGCACGCGCGGGCAGGAAGAGCAGGGAGAGCAGCATCCCGGCGACCTCGTCGATCGTGATTCGGCCGTCGTCGTGGCGCCGGAAGATCGCCTGAGCGCGGTCCGCCGCCCAGATCCCGATCAGGACGACCAGCACGAGACCGATCGCGTGCGCGGCCGCCCCCATCCCCGCGATTGCCCACCAGAGCAGCAGCCCGACCGCCGACCCGAACGTCCCGGAGGCGATCGGCGCATAGCCCGACCCGCCTGCGGTGGCGATCGCGAGAATGAATATTCTCATTGAAATTCAAGCACTTCTGGATCCTTTGCCGATCCTAGACCGCGTCTCTACCTGCGTCAAGAAGACGAATGAATAGCGAAACTACGACCGCACGCAAAGCCATTGACCGGGACTTCAGGGAGCGGCAGCTCCGCGCTCAAGTCAAGCATCCGCAGGGCCGATCCTGCGAGCCGAGGGGAAGCGATGCAGCCGGGGAGAGCGACCGCAGCGGAGCTCGCGCCGCTCGTCTTCGAGCTGACGCGCGCGATTCGCGCCAGACATCTGCATCCCGCACGCCACCCGGTCGCGGAAGCGGCGCTGCAGCGCTGCGATTCGGCGTGGCGGGAGCTCGGAGCCGGCGCAGCCGAGTTCTCGCTCGGGCCCGGCGAAGCCGGGCTCGTGCTCGAAGACGGCGCAAGGGTCACCGGGCCTGGCGCCGACGACCTCGCGGACGAGCTGCGCGCCCGCCAGGTGCAGAAGGTTCGCTTCCGCGGCGCGCCGAGCGCGGCCGAGCTCGCGGCGCTCGTGGACGCACTCGCTCGCGAGCCTGAAGCACTCGCGAAGCAAGGCGGTCTGGAGACCGCGCTGCGCGCCTGTGGAGCGAGCAGCGTCGAGGCGGTGGCGCGCACCTCGGATCGCGACGGCTCCGCGAGCCGCGAGCAGAGCGGGTTCCTGGCGCAGCACATCGCGGATCTCGTCCGGCGCCTCTCGGAGCTCGAGAGCTGCGACGACCTGGCCAGCTACAACCTGACGGCGAACAAGATCGAGAGCAGCGTCGACGTGCTCGTGCGCGCCAAGCGCAGCATGGACGCGTACCGCGCGATGCTGGTCGTCGCGCGCCACGCGACCGACCCGCGAACGCGAAGCGATGCGATCCGGCGCGAAGCCGGTGATCGGCTGCGACGGCTCGCGCACAAGGAAGAGCTGCTCGACGCGGTGGTCGAGCAAGCGTGCGGAGACTCGGGGCTGGCGAGCGTGCAGGCCAGCCAGGTCCTGATCGCCGTCGGCAGCATCGCGGCAGCGCGGCTGCTCCGCGGACTGGAGACCCGCAAGGACGCGTCTCGCGCCCGCGTTACGCAGCTCCTGATCGCGCTCGGAGACGCGGCGATCGCGCAGGTCGTCGACGAACTCGGTTCCGGGCAGCCGGAACGCGCGCGCCGCGCCGCTCGCCTGCTCGGGGAGATGCAAAATCCCAAGGGCGTCTGCTTCCTCGCCGACGCGCTGGCCGGGCCCGACCCATCACTTTCGCGAGAGGCGGCGCTGTCGCTGGCGCGGATCGGCGACGACGCCGCGCTGCAGGCGCTGCTCCGCGGACTGCGCGGCAGCGACGAGGTCGCGGAGGCGTGCGCGGGCTGTCTCGGAGGCCTGCGTCGACCCACGGCGCTCCCGGCGCTCCACGAGGTGATCGATGAGCGGCGAGGTCGATCCGAGAGCGTGAGACGAGCCGCGATACAGGCGCTGGGCCGGATCGGCAACCCCGCTGCGCTCCGCAGCCTGAAGGAGATTCTCGACCGCGTCCCGTTCTTCGGGGCGGCGCGGGTCAGGGAGCTGCGTATCGCGGCTGCGCAGGCGATCGCCCAGATCGGCGGCGTCGCAGCGTTTCAGGCGCTCCGGGTGCACGAGCGTCGCGGGGATCCCTCCGTGAGCAGGGCGTGCCAGGAGGGTCTGCGGCGGCTCGCGGGAGCGGCTGCCGGAAAAACGTGACGGGCGTCGCGCGAGTCGGATTCGGATCGTCGCTATGCTCTCCGAGTGCGAATCCTTGCCCTCGACTACGGAGAGGCACGAATCGGCGTCGCGATCAGCGACTCGTTGGGGATCCTCGCTCAACCGCTCGAGACGATCGCGACGAAGCCGGGGGATGCCGCCGCCATGTCACGGATCGCGGAGATCGTGGCCACGCGTGACGTCGGTCAGATCGTGATCGGCCTGCCGCTGCACATGAGCGGGCGCGCGGGGCCGGAAGCCGAGCGCACCCGTGCCTTTGGCGAGAAGGTGAAGCAGCGCACCGGAGTCTCCGTGGAGTATCTGGACGAGCGCTGGTCCTCGCGCGAGGCGGAGCGGATGCTCGACGACTCCGGCGTGTCGCGGAAGAAGCAGCGCGGTCGCGTCGATCCGATCGCCGCGTCGCTGCTCCTGCGTACCTGGCTGGAGCGCCGGCCCAAATGATCCGCAGGGCATGGGTCGCGGCGCTTGCAGCCGTTGGTGCGATCGTCGCCGCGAGCGCGATCTTCCTGGCCCTTGCCGCATCCGGACTGCGCGAGCCCGCGGACCCCGATGCGGGCGACCGACTGTTCTGGGTCGCGCCGGGCGAGTCGCTCTCGCCGATCGCCCGGCGCCTCGCCGAATCCGGGCTGATTCGCGAGCGCAGCATGTCCGGACCGCGCGCGCTGGTCGCCTACGCGCGGCTGAACCGATGGGACCGCGAGATCAAGAGCGGCGAGTACGAGCTGTCGGCCGCGATGTCGCCGATCGAGATCCTGGAGAGGATCGTGCAGGGCAAGGTCAAGATGCACGAGGTCACGCTTCCGGAGGGGCTGCGTCTGGACGAGGTCGCTCTGCGTCTGGGCGATGCCGGCATCACGGATGGCGAGGCGTTTCTAGCCCTGGCCCACGACGAGAGCTTCGCGCGCGGGCTCGGCCTGCTGACGAGCTCGTTCGAAGGCTACGCGTATCCCGAGACGTATCACTTCCGCCGCCACACGCCTCCCGAAGAGGTGCTCGAGCGGATGCTGGCCGAGTTCCGCAGCCGGCTCACGCCCGAGGATCTGGATGCGGTCGCGAAGTCCGGACTCACCCTGGATCAGATCGTGACGCTGGCCTCGATCGTCGAGAAGGAATCCGCGCGGGCGGACGAAAGGCCGCTGATCGCGGGCGTGTACCGCAATCGGCTCAGGATCGGGATGCGGCTGCAGTCGGATCCGACGGTGATCTACGGAATCGTCCGGACCCGTGGGTCCTTCGACGGCGACATCCGCAGCCGGGATCTGCGCGAGGACAACGCCTGGAACACCTACACGCGAGCCGGCCTGCCGCCGAGCCCGATCGCGAGCCCGTCGATCGAGGCGATCCGGGCGGTGCTCTCTCCGGCCGACATGCCCTACCTGTATTTCGTGGCTCGAAACGACGGCTCGCACGAATTCTCGACCAATCTTGCGGACCACAATTCGGCGGTGAGACGCCATCAGAGCAAACGCGGGAGGAATCTGGTGAGGAACGAAGATGGCCAACGCCGCTAGCTACTTCGAGAAGCGCGTGCCCGAGGCATGGAACCAGCGGCTCGCGGACCAGGTCGCGCGCGGTGCGGGCGGCGCGGATCTGCTCGCGAAGATGCGCGCGGCGGACTTCGCCCTCGAGGTCGAGATCGGCGACGGCGGACGCTTCCACCTCTCGACCGAGCGGGGCGAGATGCGCGCCGCGCCCGGCGCGCACGCCGCACCACTGCTGACGCTCGCACTGTCGGAAGCGGACTGCGCGCGGCTCGAGACGAGCGTCGGTCCATCGCCGATGGCGCTCCTCGGCGGGGTCGGCGGCAATCCCGACTTCGTGCTCACGCCGGCGCGCCTGGCCGCGCTGCGCGAGATCAGGGGAACGATGCGGATCGAGGTGAAGGGTGCGACGGATTGGGGCGTCGTCCTGCACTTCGGCGCGCCCCCCGTACCCTCGGTCACGACGACGGTCTCGATCGGCGAGGCCGAGTTCGGCCAGCTTCTCGGCGGCCAGCTCGATCTTCAGGGCGCGTTCATGACGGGCAAGCTCGAGCTCGGCGGCGACGTCGAGGTTCCGATGAAGATGGCGATGGCCATCATGACGCCCGATTAGCGCTGGCTAGTACGCCATCGCGACTTCGCGCAGCAAGCCGATGTTGTCGAGCGCCTTGCCGGCACCCGCCGCGACGGCCGTGAACGGATCGTCGCCGCGCACGATCGGAAGCTTGGTCTCCTGCCGCAGAAGCTGATCGAAGTCGCGCAGCAGCGCGCCGCCGCCGACCAGGACGATGCCGCGGTCGACGATGTCGGCCGCGAGCTCGGGCGGAGTGCGTTCGAGCGTCTGCAGAACGGTGTCGATGATCTGGTGGATCGGCTCCGAGAGCGCTTCGCGCACCTCGTCGCTCGAGAGGACGATCATCTTCGGGATGCCTGCGACGAGGTCGCGGCCCTTGATCTCCATGGTCTTCGTCGGGCCGTTGGCCATCGCCGTGCCGATCGTGATCTTGATGATCTCGGCGGTGCGCTCGCCGACCAGCAGATTGTGCTTGCGCTTCACGTAGTGGATGATCGCTTCGTCGAGCTTGTCGCCACCGACGCGGACGGAGCTCGAGGTCACGATTCCGGCCATCGAGATCACGGCCACGTCGGTCGTGCCGCCGCCGATGTCGATCACCATGTTTCCGGTCGGCTCCGTGACGTTCAGACCCGCGCCGATCGCGGCCGCCATCGGCTCTTCCATCAGGTACACCTCGCGGGCACCGGCGGAGATCGCCGATTCGCGCACGGCGCGCTTCTCGACCGAGGTGATGCAGGGCGGAACGCAGATCACGATTCTCGGGCGGACCAGCCGGCGGCGGTTGTGCGCCTTCTGGATGAAATAGCGGAGCATCGCCTCGGTGACTTCGAAGTCGGCGATGACGCCGTCCTTGATCGGCCGGATCGCGCGGATCGAGCCGGGCGTGCGGCCGACCATCTCCTTGGCCTCGGTGCCGACGGCGAGCACCTTGCGCGTGCCGTTCGGACCGTCCGCGACGGCCACGACCGACGGTTCACTGCAGATGATGCCGCGTCCCTTGACGTAGACGAGCACGTTGGCGGTCCCGAGATCGATGGCGAGATCGTTCGAGAGCAGCCCAGCAAGCCACTTGTACATCGTGTCGGCTCCGAATCTCGAGGGGGACCCCGCCCCAAGCCTTCTCTTCCATCGGCAAGGAAGCGGCGGACCCTGAGAGCGCGCGCCCGGTTCGGGCGCCGACTACGGGTCTTCGGGGGGCGGCGCGGGCGACGCCTCGGGCGCTTCGGGTCCCGCGGCGGGCGCGCTGATCATCGGCTGCTCGACGATCTGGAGCAGATCCTTCACGCGGCCGCGGACCTCGTCGAGCCGGGCGCGTTGGGCGTTGATTAGCTCGTCCCGTTCGGCGACAGCCGCGCGCAGGAGCTGCGCTTCGCCTTCGAGCGAGTCGATGCGGGAGCCGAGCGAGATGTAGCTCCAGATCAGCAGGACGAGCGCCAGCGCGAGCGCGGTCGCCAGCACCAGCTGCGTCCGGTTCTGCGGCCGGTCCGGCTCGGATCGCGACGCCGGATCGCGGCGCGACTCGGCGGCAGTGGGGGAAACGGAGCGGAGCTTGGGTTCCTGGTCCATGGGTTCAGCTCTGGATCACGAGTTTGGAGAGCGAGGTGCGGCGCAGGTTCGTCTTCTGGATCGTGCGCACGAGCTCGGTGACCTTCTCGGTGTCGGTCTCGAACGGGTTGTTGCAGATCACGCGGACGTTCAGGAGGTTTCCCAGCCGGATGTTCGACCAGTCGAGGTCGTACTGGATGTTGTTCTGGCGGGCCAGCTTGATGAAATCGCCGCGCATCCTCGCGCGCGTGTCCTGAGGCGGCTCGGTCTTCGCCTTCTCGATCTCCGAGTCGGTGTAGAGCCGATCGACGTGCCCGCCGCGCTCGAGCATGTAGAAGAAGCCGCGGTCGCGGCGCAGGTCGTGGAACTGCAGGTCGATCATGAAGACGCGCGGGTCGTGCCAGGAGATCTGGTGCTTCTCGATGTAGCTGCGCAGCACCTTGCGCTTGATGATCCAGTCGATCTTGCGATCGAGCTTCTCGGGGTCGCTGTCGAGGCAGTCGAGGATGTACTGCCACTCGCGGACGCCCTCGCGAAGCTGGTCGCTCACGGGGAACTGCTCCATGTAGCGCTGCGCCATCTCGCAGTAGTCGCGCTGGATCTCGATCGGCGAGTACTCGCGCCCGTTCTCGAGCCGCAGCTTGCGCTTGCAGGTCGTGTCGTAGGAGATGTCCTTGATCGCCTTCACGGGGTGTCGGAGCGTGAAGTCCTTGTTGATGAACCCGTCCTCGATCATCTGCAGCACGACCGCGGCCGTCGCGATCTTCACGAAGTTCGTGTACTCGCTCATGTTCGAGTCGCCCACGATCACGTGCAGCCTGCGGTACTTCTCGCGATCGGCGTGGGGCTCGTCGCGCGTGTTGATGATCGAGCGGTCGTTCGTCGTCGTGCCCGAGATCTTCTGGTAGATGTGCTGCGCGCGCTGGCTGATGCAGTAGTGCACGCCGTCCTGCGTCTGGAACACCTTGCCCGCGCCGCTGAAGATCTGGCGCGTGACCAGGAACGGAATCAGCTGCTCGGCGAGGTAGTAGAAGTCGACGTCGCGGTCGACCAGGTAGTTCTCGTGGCAGCCGTAGGAGTTCCCGACGAAGTCGGTGTTGTTCTTGAAGATCGAGAGCTTCCCGGGGACGCGCTCCTCGCGGATCTTCTCCTCCGCGTAGAGCTGCAGGTCCTCCAGGATGCGCTCGCCGGCGCGATCGAATATGACCAGGTCCCGCGGGCTCGCGCACTCGGGCGTCGCGTACTCGGGGTGGCAGCCGGTGTCCTGGTAGAAGCGCGCCCCGTTCTCGAGGAACACGTTCAGGAAGTGCTCGGTCGTGATCAGCTTCTCGAACAGGAAGCGGATCGCCTTCTCCACCGGCAGGGTCTTGCGACCCTCCGGCGTGAAGATGATCCCGTATTCCGTCTCGAGGCCGTAGATCCGCTTCTGCACTTGTTTCCGCCGATCAATCCCGGAGGAGAGCCCTGGCCTCCTCGCCCGCGATCCGCCTGAAGGTACGTCCCGTGCGCGTCCGGTCGAGTATCGCGATCTCGAGGCTCTTCTCGTCGAGGTCTTCGACCGATCCCGAGTTCCCTGAGCCGGCGAGCGCGCGACGAGCCAGCTTCGCGGCGTCCTTGAGCGGCATCCCCGGCTTCCAGCCGGCGCGAATCAGGTCGCCGAGCTTGTCGCCGTCCCCGCCGATCGTCGCGAAGTGGGTCATGTCGCTCATGCTTCCGTCGTAACGGATCTGATAGAGGGCGCTCCCGTTCTCCTTGATCTCGACCACGAGGATCTCCACCTCGAGCGGCTTCATCTCGCGCGTGAAGACCGAGCCGAGGACGTTGGAGTACTCGTTCGCCAGGCTCTTGCCGGCCACGTCCTCGCGCGAGAACGAGTAGCCGCGCATGTCGGCGTAGCGCACGCCGGACTTCCGCAGCGTCTCGTACTCGTCGAGCTTTCCGACCCCGCCGAACGCGATGCGGTCGTAGATCTCCGAGATCTTGCGCAGCGTGGCGCTGCGGTTCTCGGCCATCATCACGATGCCGGTCTCGTACTCGAGCGCGACGATCGGCCGCCCGCGCGCGATTCCCTTGCGCGCGTACTCGGCCTTGTCCTGGTACCACTGCTCGGGAGAGACGTAGAAGGGTGTGCTCATCAGGCGGCTCTCCTCTCGGCCGCGATCGCCTCGTGGATGCGCTTCAGCTCCTCGTCCTTGACGTCCTCGACACCGGAGCGCGTCGCGAGCTTCACGGTCGGGAAGATGCCGCGCGCCACATCGATGCCGCCCGTGGCGCGATCCTCGTCGGCGGCATCGAGCAGAGCCTCGATCGCGGCGCGAATCGCCTCCTCGCGGGAGAGGTCTTCGTGGCGCACGATCCGCTTCAACGAGCTCCTCGCGTCCTTGCCGCCCGATCCGGTGGAGTAGTAGTCGGCCTCGCGGAAGCGACCGCCGGTGATGTCGAACTTGTAGATGCGGCCGCGACCCTTGTCGTGATCGAAGCCCGCGAAGATCGGCATCACGACCAAGCCCTGCATCGCAGCGGGCAGATTCTGGCGCAGCAGGAACGAGAGCCGGTTCGCCTTGCCCTCGAAGGTCAGCGGCTGACCGTCGAGCTTCTCGAAGTGCTCGAGCTCGAGCTGGAACATCCGGACCATCTCGATCGCCGGGCCCGCGGCGCCGGCGATCGCCATCAGGCTCGATTCGTCGATGCGGAACACCTTCTCGAGATCCCGCGTGCCGACCTGGTGGCCTTCGGTGGCGAGCCGGTCGCCCGCCATCAGAGCGCCTTCCTTGCAGACGATCGCGAGCACGGTGGTTCCGTGGAGCAGCGAGACCTGCGTCCAATCCATTCGCGTCCAGTCGGGAAGCAGCCCCGGGTGGTCGACGCGGAGGAACTCGTAGAAGCTGTCACCGGCGTACGTCTGGCCTTTGAACACCGGGCTACTCGCCGCCGCGCTGGACGTAGTTCTTCACGAACTCCTCGGCATTCGCCTCGAGGACCTCGTCGATCTCGTCGATCAGGTTGTCCATCTCTTCCTTCAGGTCTTCGCCCTTCTTGGCGAGCTTCTTCTGCCCGCCGGCGTCGGAGGAGGAAGAGCCGCTCGAGTCGCCGCCACCGGACTTCTGCTTCTGCGTCTGGTCGCCCGCGGCGCCCCAGATGCCGGTGGCCGGCTCGGTCTTGGGTCGTACGATCTTCATGCCTCTCTCCCTAGCTCACGCGGTCGTGAGGTTCTGAACCAGAACTCGGGCCGTCGGACTCGAGTCGAGCAGCTCGCCCACGTGCGCCCGCGTGCCCTTCAGCGGTTCGTTCATGAGGATGCGCTTGATCGGCTCGTCGCCGACGTTGAACGAGATCGAATCCCAGTTCACGCCGAACACTTCATCAGGATAGCGTCGGATGCACTCGCCGCGGAAGTAGGCGCGAGTGTCGCTCGGAGGAGTCCGCACGGCGCGCTCGATCGCATCGGAATCGACGATCCGGTCGACCTCGCCGCGTCGCTCGAGCACGTGGTAGAGGCCCTTGTCGGGGCGGATGTCGTGGTACTGCAGATCGAGCATGTGGACCTGCGGATGGTGCCAGTCCACACCGTGCCGCTTCATGTAGCTCGTGATCAGCTTGTGCTTGATCACCCAGTCGACCTCTCGGTCGAGCTGTAGCGGATCCTCTGCGAGCTTCGACAGCACGCGCTCCCACCTGACCAGGACGTCCTTCACGATCGGGTCGAGGCTGCGGGACGAGAAGTAGCGCAGCGCGTACTCCAGGTATTCCTTCTGGATCTCGATCGCGGTCAGGCGTCCGCCGCGCTCCATGGCGTAGCTTCGTTTGCACGCGAGGTCGTGGGAGATCTCCTTCACGACCTTGACCGGATCGCTGACCGCGAGACTCCTCGGAATCGCCCCGTCCTCGACGAGGGCGAGCACGACCGCAGTCGTGCCCATCCGCAGATACGTGGAGACCTCGCAGAGATTCGAGTCGCCGATGATCACGTGGAAGCGTCGGTACTTCTCGCGATCCGCATGGGGCTCGTCGCGTGTGTTGATGATCGGCCGCTTCACCATCGTGTCGAGCGCGACCTCGGTCTCGAAGAAGTCGGCCCGCTGGCTGATCTGGTAGTCGCACGGCTGCGCGCGGTTCTCGCTGCCGGCCTTGCCCGCGCCACAGAAGATGTTGCGCGTGACCAGGAACGGCGTCATGTGCTCGACGATCTCGCGAAACGGCGTCCGGCGCTCGATCAGGTAGTTTTCGTGATTCCCGTAGGAGTTGCCCTTGCGGTCGCTGTTGTTCTTGTGGATCAGGACCGTCTGTCCGCTGGGCAGAAGAGCCGTGGCGGCGCGCCTCGCCGCCTCCATCGTGCGCTCGCCGGCGCGTTCGAACGCGATCAGATCGCGGACGTTCGTGACCTCTGGCGTCGAGTACTCCGGGTGCGCGTGGTCCACGTAGAAGCGCGCGCCGTTCCGGAGCGTCTTGTTGCGCGCGATGTTCTCCTGCTGGTTGGGCGTGTACTTCTCGCCCTCGACGTGGAAGCCGCGAGCGTCGGCCAGCGGGTTCTCCTGCTCGTAGTCCCAGAGTATTCGCGCGTCCTCGATGTCCTGGTACGCGTTGACCAGCAGGACGCAGCTCGAGATCGGATCGAAGTCCGGGTCTCCCTGGACGGTGATCCCGTATTCGATCTCGCTGCCGAATACACACGGAAGTGGCATGTCAGAGATACTGCCCCGAGCCGCCGACGTTCTCGATCTGGTGCTCCGTGCGACTCATGCCGGTGATGAGCGTGCGGACGTTGATGATGCGCTCGCCCTTCCGGCCGGAGATCCGCGCCCAGTCGTCGGGGTTGGTGGTGTTCGGGAGATCCTCGTTCTCCTTGAACTCCTCGCGCACGGACTCGAGCATGTCCGAGAGACGCACGCCCTCGTCGTCCGAGGTGATCGCGCGCTTCACCGCCTTCTTCTTGGCCCGGTCGACGATGTTCTTCAGCATCGCGCCGCTCGAGAAGTCCTTGAAGTAGAAGATCTCCCGCTCGCCCTTCGCGTACGTGACCTCGAGGAACTTGTTCTCCTCGTTCTCCGCATACATCGATTCGACCGTCTCCGAGAGGATGCCGCGCACGATTTCCTTCGGTTCGGGCCCGTACTTCCGCGTCGCGTCCTGGCTGAACGGGAGATCCGTCGTCAGGTACTTGGTGAAGATCTGCAGCGCCCCCGCCTTCTCCGGCCGGTGCACCTTGACCTTCAGATCGAGACGGCCCGGGCGAAGCACGGCCGGATCGATCAGATCCTGCCGGTTGCTCGCGCCGATCACGATCACGTTCCGCAGCGACTCGATGCCGTCGATCTCCGAGAGGAACTGCGCGACGACGGTCGCCTCCATGTCGGAGGAGATCCCGGAACCGCGCATCCGGAACAGCGAGTCCATCTCGTCGAAGAAGATGACGACCGGGACGTCCTCCTCCGCCTTCTCGCGCGCGTTCTTGAACACCTCGCGGATCTTGTGCTCGGTCTCGCCGACGTACTTGTTCAGGAGCTCCGGCCCCTTCACGTTCAGGAAGTAGCTCTTCGCTTCGCCGCCGCGCATCTCCTGGATGCGTAGCGCGAGGCTGTTCGCCACCGCCTTGCCGATCATGGTCTTGCCGCAGCCCGGAGGTCCGTAGAGCAGAATGCCCTTCGGCGGCGACAGGTTGTAGCGCTTGAACCGGTCCGCGTGCAGATACGGCAGCTCGATCGCGTCGCGCAGGACCTCGATCTGGTCGCCGAGACCTCCGATGTCCTCGTACGTGACGTCGGGGACCTCCTCGAGCATGACCTGGTCGACGGTCGACTTCGGCAGGCGCTCGACGCCGAACCCGGTGCGCGGATTCACGAGCAGGTTGTCGCCGGCCTTGAGCTTCTCGCGCCGCATCGGCTGCGCGAGGCTCACCACCCGCTCCTCGTCGGCATGACCGAGGACGATCACCCGGCCGTCGTCGAGCACGTCGGAAACGGTCATCACCTCGCCGCGCGGATCGAAGGTGGTCGCGTCGACGATGTTGAACGCCTCGTTCAACACGACCAGCTGGCCTTCCATCAGCTCCTCGACGTGGATGCTCGGGTGCGAGTTCACCCGCATCATCTTGCCGTCGACGTTGATCTCGCAGGTTCCGTCCTTGTTGCTGCGCTCGAATATCCCGTAGGTGTTGGGTGGCGAGCAGAGCTTGTCGACTTCCTGCTTCAGCAGGTCGATCTGCTGCTTCGCGTCCTGCAGCGCGCCGACGAGCTTCTCGTTCTGGCGCTCCGAGTCGAAGACCTGCTGCCGCTGCCGGTCGATGCGCTGTCGCAGCAGCTCGTATTCCATCAGCAGGTGTTCGACCCGCCGCGCAAGATCGGCCGACTCGGGCCCCAGGAAGCGCAGTGAGTCTCGAACCTTCTCGATCTCGTCCATCTCGTCAGGCACGCGGCTCTCCCGTTCGTCATCAGCTCCGCGAGACACGGAGATGCGTTTCATCACGTCTCGGACGAACCCTCTCCTCCCGGAACCCGAACCCGAACCCGTGTCGCTCATTGAACTTCCTCGCCTTCGGCTGATCGACGCCACCGAGAATTGCAATCGACATACCAAGCTCTGGCGGCGGGACGACCGGCTCGCGGTACCGACGCGATCTCTGAGGGATCGCGCTCGAGCGCGGGAAATTCCTCAGCTTTCGAGGGCTTGTACGCGGAGCTCGCGCGCGCGCTGCAGGTCCTTGCATAGCGCCGGCGCTGCGCTGCGCGGCCCGTCACGTGAAGGCTCGACTCCAGAACCCGGCTTCGATCCGAAATCACCTGATATATCGACCAGTTAGAATGCTCTCGAATTCTATCAAAACGGCTTTTCATTGCAACGGCCCCAAGCGCGCACCGGGCGGCGAAAGCCCTTGAGACGAAAGAGTTAATCGCTCATCGATCCGACGCGATTCCGCGCCAGACCGCGCGACGAATCGCCGACGGCCCGACCGTCAAGACTTCGCCACTCGGGCGGAGATCCGGCGCACTGAAACTTCGATGGTGCGCGGCTCGGCTGGGATTCGAAGGTCTCATCGACCCCTCGCTCGCAGATCGATGACCTCCGCACCCGCAGGGACGGGGAATTCGAACTCGCGCGCCTCGACGCCCGCGTTCTCGCGCATCTGCCCGAGGCGGAGGCGAGTCCGATTGCCGAACAGATCGAGGACCACCGACTCCCGCAGCTGGAGCGTCTTCGGATCGACCCAGAGCTCGAGCGACTCGAAGCCGCCGTCGCTTCGCGGTCGCAGGCGCAGGCCGCGCTCCGCACGCGCGGGCTCGGAGATCAGCTCCGCATCGAACGTTTCTCGCAGAACGGACTGGCCGAGCAGGAAGCCGAGCGCTGTCGGTGAGACGTTTCCCTCGGAGAGCGCCGCAATCTGAAGCTGCTTCTCGTCGGGATTCCAGATCCGGATCGAGTCCTTGTCGAGCACGATCACGCGCCCGTCGGGCGCGGCGTACTCCCAGCGCATCCGCCCCGGCCTCTCGACGGTCACCGCACCCCTGGACGTGGTCTCCGTGCCAAGCGCCGCGCTGAAGCTCGTCTGTTCGAAACTCGCGCGCAGGTCGCGGACGCCGTCATAGCGCTTCTGAACGGCATCGAGCGTTCGGCCGGCCTCGTCGTCCGCCTCTGCAGCGACGAGCGCGAGCGCCAGACACGCCAGCAGGGCGCATGCGCTAGTCGTCGGGCGGACGGACGAAGATTTCACGGGGCTTGGTTCCCTCTTGAGGTCCGACGATCCCGTCGGCTTCCATCTGCTCCAGAATCCGCGCCGACCGGTTGTATCCGATCTTCAGCTTGCGTTGGACGAACGAGATCGACGCGATGCGATTGCGAGCGACCACGTCCACGGCCTGATCGAAGAGCTCGTCGAGCTCTCCTCCGCGCTCCTCGGTCTTCTCGCTCTCCTGGCTCAGACGAATCAGCGTCGGGTCGAATTCTGGCGAACCCTGCTGGCGTACCCAGAGGGTGACCGCTTCGACCTCCTTCTCGGAGATGTACGGCCCATGGATGCGTTCGAGCTTTGAGCTTCCGGGCGGCACGTAGAGCAGGTCGCCCATGCCCAGAAGGCGCTCCGCACCATTTGCGTCCAGAACCGTGCGCGAATCCGTGCGCGAGCTCACCTGGAACGAGATGCGCGACGGGAAGTTCGCCTTGATGATGCCCGTCAGGACGTCGACGCTCGGACGCTGCGTCGCGAGCACGAGGTGGATCCCGGCAGCTCGCGCCATCTGCGCCAGCCGCATCAGCGACTCCTCGACGTCGCGCGCCGCGACGATCATCAGATCGGCGAGCTCGTCGATCACGACGACGATGTAGGGAAGCTTCTTCGGGACGATCTCGTCGTCGGCCTTCGGTCGATTCGTCGCGAGATCCTTGGCGATCGCCTTGTTGTACTGATCGATGTTCCGGACGCCGCGCTTCGCCATCAGCTGGTAGCGCTCTTCCATCTTGTTCACGATGCCGAGCAGAGCCGCAGCGGCCCGCTTCGGATTCGTGACGACGTCGGCGATCAGATGCGGAACGCCCTGATAGAGCGAGAACTCGAGCATCTTCGGATCGACGAGCAGAAGCTTCACCTCTTCCGGCGTCGAACGCATGAGGATGCTGCAGAGCAACGCGTTCAGGAATACCGACTTGCCGGTTCCCGTGGCGCCAGCGACGAGCAGGTGCGGTGTCGCGGCGAGGTCGGCCGTCACGGGATTGCCGAAGATGTCCTTGCCGAGCGCGATCGGAATTCGCGAGTCGGTCTCCTGGAAGCACGGATGCGCGATCACGTCGCGGATCACCACCACGTCGCGCTCGACGTTCGGCACCTCGATTCCGACCACGTTCTTGCCCGGGATCGGCGCGACGATGCGCACGGAGATCGCGCGCAGCGCCAGCGCGAGATCGTCCGAGAGATTGACGATGCGCGAGACCTTCACACCCGGCGCAGGCTCGAACTCGTACATCGTGATCACCGGGCCGGGGTGCACCTTCACCACCCGCCCGAGCACCGAGAAGTCGGCGAGCTTCTTCTCGAGGATCTGCGAATTCCGGATCAGCGCGTCGCGATCGAGATTCGGGCTCTGGTCCGGACCGCGCGCGAGCAGATCCAGGTCCGGAAGCTTGTAGGGCCCCTCGCCGCGTCCGTCGGCGAAGGGCAATGCCTCCTGACGCAGTGGCGCGGGGGCGGCGACGCGATGCTCGACGACCTCCGGCTCGCCGGCCTTCGCCTTTTGCTTCGGTGTGAGACGGAGCGCGGGTCTGGGAGCCTTGCGCGCCTCCGCCTCCTCGGGCTCGGGCTCGTCGCGCTCTGCAGCTCTGGCCTCCGCGCGCTCGGCGAGACGCCGTCGGAGTCGCGCGCCGTTCACGCGCACGAGCTGACCGAGCTCGCGCGTCGCCGCGCGCGCGAGCTGCCGCGCTCCCTGGGTCGCATCTCGCAGCGAGACCCCCGTGGCTGCGAGCAGACCGAGCGCGCCCGTGATCAACAGGACGAACGAAGACCCGGCCAGGTAGAGGGCCCGCGACAGCGGCCCGACGACGCCAGCGCCCAGGAATCCGCCCGCGCCGACGGGGATCGTCTCCGGAAACGCGCGGTGCAGCACCTCGAATCCCGCCGCGAGGCTGAGCAGGCTCAGCGACCAACCGGCCAAGGGAATCCAGCGCGGCCGAAACGGAAGCCCTCGCAGGTAGCGAATCGCGACCACGCCGGCGGCGAACGGCAGCACGTGGGCCGCCAGGCCCAGAGTTCCCGCGAGAGCTCCCGCGACGAGGGCACCGACCGGGCCGCACCAGTTCGAGACCCGCGCGCCGCTCGCGATCAGCGGATCGGCGGGATCGTAGGAGAGCAGCGCCGCCTCCGTGAAGAGGGCGAGAGCAGCGAGCGTGACCGCGACGGCCTCGGCCTCGAGCCGTCCGGGAAGCCGGGGCTCCGTTCTGGCCGAGCGTTTTGCCGCGGGTCGCTTCACGCCTCTACCCAAGTCGCATCGCTCGCGAGTTGCGCTGTCCCCTCATTCGCGGTCCTCGTGATCTCTCGTCGCGCCGATCCGCCGAGCGCGAGCTGCGGCGACGGGCCGAGCGCGCTCTCGAACCCAGAGGGGAACTCTACGATCGGGAACGCCGACGAGAAAGGCAAGATCTTCGAGGTCGGCGCCTGCGACGGTGTGCTAGCCTGTCGACGAATCCTCGCCCCGCTGTGCACGAGAGGAGTCCGCAATGGCTGGCGTCAACAAGGTGATCATCGTCGGAAACGTGGGGCGCGATCCGGAGCTGCGCACGACCCAGGGCGGCCAGAACGTCTCTACGTTCTCGGTCGCAACCAACGAGCGGTTCAAGGACAAGAGCGGCGAGTGGCAGGACCGCACCGAGTGGCACCGCGTGGTCGCGTGGGGACGACTCGCGGAGATCTGCGGCGAATACCTGAAGAAGGGCCGGCAGGTCTACATCGAGGGCCGCCTGCAGACGCGCGACTGGGAAGACAAGGATGGGCACAAGCGGTACACGACCGAGGTGATCGCGCAGAGCATGCAGATGCTCGGTTCACCGCGTGGCGGCGGCGACGAACCGTCGTCGCGATCCGGCGGGGATTTCGAGTACAGCGCGCCCGGGGGTTCCGGCGGCGGTGGAGACGACGAGATCCCGTTCTAGCGCTGGCGCCGGAGGCTTCGCGCGAGATCGTTGATCGTCGCGCGTGCCGCCGGGGCGAGGTCGCGAAACTCGATTCCCATTCCTACGGGCGCCTCGCCCTTTCCGTCGCTGATCCAGGCGACGCGACCGGATACGCTCACCGGTCCCTCGAGGCCCGGGAGCCGGAACTCCAGCGCGACGTCCGAGTCGAGCGGCGCGGGAGTCTCGGTCGCGATGAACATTCCGCCCTCGTTGACGTTCGTCGTGAACTCGCTGAAGAAGGCGTCCACGGCTGAGTAGTCGACGCGGATCTTCAGATCCCCTCGATCGGATCTTCGCCGGTCGCTCTGGGTCGGTCTGCCCTTCGGTGCCATCGGCATCCTCCGCACCTACGTCGATCCGATCGGTCGGCCAGTTCAGTCACTTGAGCCCAGGAGTTGCCCGATCCGCGCGAAGCTCGTGAACGCCTCGTTCGCGATCACCAGGTGGTCGACCAGCCGGATCCCCAGGATCTCGCCGGCGCGGACGAGCCGTCGCGTCACCTCGTGGTCCTCGCGACTCGGCTGGGGATCCCCGCTCGGGTGGTTGTGCAAGACGAGGATCGCGGCCGCCGACTCCCGCAGCGCCGGAGCGAAGACCTCGCGCGGGTGCACCAGGCTCTGATTCAAGCTGCCGCGGCTGACCTCCACCTCGCCGATCATCCGGTGCCGGCTGTCCAGGAGAAGCACGACGAAGACCTCCTGGCGATAGCGGCGCATTCGAGCACCAAAGTGCGCGGCGACCTGCTCCGGAGACTGCAGCTTCTCTCCGGGCAGGAGCGGTGTTCGCGCCAGCCGAGCGCCGATCTCGAAGGCCGCGCGCAGCGAGGCGATCTTCGCGGGGCCCATTCCCGGAACCCGTCGCAACTCCGCGTTGCCCGCGCGCGCCAGCGCCTCGAGCGAGCCGAAGCGCTCGAGCAGGGCATCCGCGACCCGCAGCGAAGTGGACCCGCGCGCGCCGGTGCGCACGAGCAGCGCGATCAGCTCCGCGAGCGCGAGCGACTCCGGCCCCTCGCGATCCAGGCGCTCGCGCGGCCACTCGAAGCGCGAGTCGAAGCTCACGACGACGGCTCCTCGTTCGGGGTGAGGAGCAAAGAGGGGCGACGTTCGCCCGCCCGAGGGAGTGGCGGATCGCGGCTAACGGTGGCAGCTGCGCCGGGCGCCCTCGACGGCTTCGTAGATCGGAGCGAACTCGGAATCCGAGAGCTGCGGCGCGACCAGGCTTCTCATGGTCTGTTCCGGCTGCGGCTCCGAGCGCGCGAGCGCACCGAGCAGCGCCAGGTAGCCCTCGACCGTGGCCGCCGACTGAATCGCCAGGGCCATCTCGAGCGAGCTCCCGGTGCGCAGCGTCTCGCCGGCCTCCGTTCGCACGCTTCCCTCGCGGAAGCGCCCGAGCCGCAGCATCGCCTCGCGTCGGTACAGATCCGTGACCCCGCCCGACGGGCGCAGCGCCTCCGCGATCGCCGCGTCGCCCAGGCGCGAGCGCAGCGCTTCGGCGTAGCGGGCGTCGCAGTCAGGGCTCGGAGAGAACGCGACGCTCTGCAGCTGCGCGCGGATCTCCGCGTCCGACGGGGCGGTCGACCCGGGCCGCATCAGATCGAAGATCAGCACGTACTGCGAGTTCACCGGATCGAAGCTCTGCTTCGAACGGACCTCCACGTCGGGCGCGTCCGTCTGGACCCGAATGACGGCATCCTCCGCGATCTGGGTGGCGTCGATGCTGGTAAGCCGCGCGCCCGAGCCCGACGCCGCTCGCTCGAGCTTCAGCGCGGTCTTGGTGAGCGCGATCGAGAAGCCGTCGCTGCGCGAGCTCTTGGCGAGGCGCACCTCCGGCTGCTCGGTGGTTCGAAGCGTGAGCGTGGTCCGCCCCCTGAAGCTGGTCTGGCCCAGGAACACCAGCGAGTTCGGCAGAGCGCTGAGCGTGATCGTCACCCGCGACGGGACTTCTCCAGACGGGAAGCTCACGTCCTTCGCGAGGTAGCCGTTCGCGGTCGCGTGGATCCGGATCGCGTCCCTGGGGGTCGAGTCCGCGCGCGGCGGCAGCCGCACCTTCGCGGGCGCGCTCGCGCGCTCGAAGCGCTTCTGGAAATTCCGCCGCAGGTAGTAGAGGCCGAGTTCGGCGTCCGGAGGGACGGTCTCGATCTCGATCTCGCGGTCGGCGTACCAGTAGTCCCAGCTGCCGAAGACGCCCGACAAGCCGACCAGCACGTGCTTCGGCGTCCACGCGGCGCGCTCCAGCGGAATCAGCTCGACCACGGCCGCGCCCTGATCCGGAGTCGGGGCGGCCGACGCCGCGGCGAGCGGCGAGCAGACGAGAGCCAGAGCGAGGAGCCGTTCGACCGTTCTCATCGGTGGGCCCGGGAAGGGCCATGCGAGCTTATCCCCAAGGCTACGGGGCTGACAAGACCGCCTAGGAGCCTGCGCGCTCGTAGAGCCCGCTCTTTCCGCCCGACTTCCGCACCAAGCGCACGTCTCCGATCGAGATGCCTCGGTCGATCGACTTGCACATGTCGTAGATCGTGAGCGCCGCCGCGGAGACGGCGACCATCGCCTCCATCTCGACACCGGTTCGCGCGCTCGTTCGGACCAGCGCCTCGATCGAGATGGCCGGACCGGAGGCATCCGGCTCGAAAGAGACCTCTAGCGCGTCGAGGGCCAGGGGATGGCAGAGCGGGATCCAGTCCGCGGTCCGCTTCGCGGCCTGGATCGCCGCGATCCTCGCCACGCCCAGGACATCCCCTTTCTTGGCGGTGCCCGAGACGATGCTGTCGAACGCCTCTCGCGACAGGCTCACTCGACCGCGCGCGACGGCCTCGCGAGACGTGACCGCCTTGTCGCCGACGTCGACCATGCGCGCGGCACCCCGCTCGTCGAAGTGGCTGGAGCGCCGCGGTCGGGCGCGCCCGCGGACGGGACGCTTCATCCGCTGACCGGAGCGCTCGGGCCGCTTGCGCTCCCGTCGTTCAGGTAGGGTCGCAGGTCGCGGCGAAGCTGCTGGATGCGCCGCAGGTAGTAGTCGTTGCCGATGGCGTTGCCCCAGCAGTAGCTGCTGATTCCGCGCTCCTCGCCGAGTCTGCGGATGTTGTCCGCGAGCAGGCGACAGCCCGCCTCGATGTTCGCCTCGACGTGCGTCGCGCTGCCGGGCAGAGCCAGCACCTCGTACATGTGCGGCATCACCTGCATCAGGCCGATCGCCCCCTTCGAGCTCCGCGCGCCTGGCCGACCGCTGCTCTCCTGCATCAGCACCGCGAGCACGAGGTCGGGTGCGAGCGCCTGCTCGCGGCCGCAGCGCGCGATGCTGGCGGCGATTCGCGCCGAGAGCAGTCGGTCCAGACGCGGCGCCTTCGCCTCGAGCGCGGCGACCACGCCGCGGCGCAGCGCGCCGTCCGGCTCGCTCGCGGGGCCGGAGGACACCGCGGCCAGCATCCCTGATGTCGCGCCGGCGCGATCGAGAAGCGCGCTGCCCAGCAGCAGGAGGAGACCGCCTAGCAGAGCGATCCGGCGAAGCTTGGCAAGGTCGTTCATAGGCTCCCGACGCCCCCGAATTCCCGGGGACAGGCTATCTGGACCGGGGGGGGTGTCAACGCGTATCGGCAGATCCGAGCAGACACTCCCGCCAACCCATCTCGGGGCGGAAGTCCGGTCGCGCCAAGCCCGCGGTATCGATCCGTAACCGATGGACGCAAAAGGTTTTTATCGCCAGGGACGGGTTCCGGATCGGTCCCTCTAAGGGTGCCCTTGCCCGAGGCCGATGGGTCGAGCGAAGGAGCGCCGCCTCCCCTTGGGTCACGTCGTACAGATCAAGCTCGACCTGGCTCCGGAGGTCTGGGCGGAGCTCCGGGAGCGCGAGTCGCCGCTGCGATTCCAGGCTCCGGACGGCAGCTTCTACCTGACCGACGTCGAGCTGCTCGAGACGGGAAAGCACGATCTCCGCCTGGAGATCGTGCGCAGGATCAGCGAGTCCGAGCTTCCGGTGCGCTTCTCGCTGCCGCACGACGGCTCGGTGGACGAGTGGCCGCCCGAGGACGCTCGCCTGGCCGTGCTCGCGCGCCTGCTCGCGGAAGACCGCGCGAACGGCTCGGTCGAGATCCGTTTCCTGGGCCGGAATCGCCGGGTTCCCGCGGACGGCTTCGTTCTCGACCGCGCAGGCGGAGAACGTCGCTACGTCTGGCAGGTGATTCCCGCCGGAGTGCACGCGGCCCTGCCCGCGCTGCACGAACGCTTCCGCCGACTTCGCGCGGTCTGCTCCGACCCCGAGGCGCGGGTCGTGCTCTCGCTCGGCTCGGGGGGGTTGAAGCTCTTCGCGCACGCGACCGCGCTCCAGCTCTTCGAGACGCTCGGAGTAACAGATCACCTCACCGAGGTCTGGGGCTCGAGCGCCGGAGCCATGGCGGGGCTGCTCTACGCTCAGGGGCTCTCGCCGCACGCGATCGAGCAGCTCGGCTACGACCTCTACACGGGCCGCGTCGATCTGGCGCTGCGCCCCTCGAAGCTGCAGTTCCTGCGCCACCTGGTTCGCGACGCGCTGCTTCCGTCGCTGGGATCCGCTGGCGCCGGATTCGTGGACTGCGCCGACGGGCTCTCGCGGCTGCTCGAGCGGTACTGCGGCTCGATCGAGCCGCGAATCCCCTTCTACTGCATCGCCTTCAACCTGCTGCACTGCCGCTCCGAGGTGCTGACGCCGGGCGTGGTCCCGCCCCACCTCGGCGAGCTGATGATCCAGACCGAAGCGCGCTCCGCGGCGCTCGCCTCGTCGAGCGTGCCCCTGCTCTTCGTGCCGCGCGTGATCCCGCGCCTCGGGCACACGTCGCACTACATCGATGGCTCGACCACCGAGGATGTCCCACTGCACTCGATCGTCCGGAAGTGGGATCTCGACCGCGCGGCCGGCGTGGAGAAGCGCGGACGACTGGTGATCTTGTACGTGAAGCTCACGGGCGGGCTGCAGAACTACCGCTCACACCCGGGACGGATCGGCAAGCTGCGACTCATGCAGACGGTCGCGGCCGCGAGCATCGAGACGATGCATCGCCGCGATCTCGAGCTCGTCCGGAGCCGACCCGACGTGCGGCTGCTCGGGCTCGAGCTCGGTGACTCGAGCCCGGACTTCTTCGAGACGCGCAGGATCGCCGAGTTCGTGCGCACCGCGAAGGAATGCTTCCCCGAGCAGCTCGCGGCGATCGAGGAGCGGCTGCGCGAGGATGAGCGCGAAGGCCAGGCTTAGGTATCCTGCCCGCGCGTGTACCCGGTCCTCTTCGAGATCTTCGGCTTTCCCATCTCGACCTTCGGAGTGATGGTCGCGGCCGGCTTTCTCGCCGGTGGCTTTCTCGCGGCGCGTTCCTTCGAACGGGCGGGCCTGCCGGGGAAGGCGGCCTGGGACATGGTCACCTGGTGCGTGGTGGGCGGCCTGCTCGGCGCGAAGCTCTGGTACGTGGCGGAGCAGGTCGCGCGCGACGGGGGCGCGAGCGCATTCGAGCTGCTCACCTCTCGCGGCGGGATCACCTGGTACGGCGGATTTCTGGGCGGGACGATTCTCGGTCTGTGGGCCGCGCACTCGAGCAAGGTGCCGCTGCTCACGGCCGCGAACTGCGCCGCGCCTTCACTCGCCGTCGGTCAGGCGCTGGGTCGGATCGGCTGCTTCCTCGTCGGCGACGATTACGGCGTGCGCTCCGACGTCCCCTGGGCGGTGGCTTTCCCGCAGGGCCTTCCGCCGACGATCGACCCCGCGACGAACGAGGTCTTCCGCGTCCATGCGACGATGCTGTACGAGACGCTCTGGCTGCTCCCCGTCGGAGCGTTGCTCTGGCGCCGGCGCGCGCGCTCGCCGTTCTTGTTCGGCGAGTACCTGATGCTCTCCGGCATCGGCCGGCTCGTGATCGAGAGCTATCGCTTGAATCCGATCCTGGTCGGCCCGTTCTCGAATGCGCAGGTCGTCGCGCTGGTGTGCATCGCGATCGGCGCGTCGGGCTGGCTGTGGCTGCGGGCGAATCCGGCCGCAGCCGCGACACGCGCTAAGGGCTGAAGTCGCGCGCGAGCGCGCTCGCGTGCTTCGCCAGCTTCGGGTCCGTGAGCTCGACGCTTTTCGCGAGCGCCAAGAGCACGCGAGCGGCCCGCTGATGCCAGGCCGGGGACGAAACCGTTCCCTTCTTGCTCCACCTCGAGAGTGACTCGACCGTCGCCAGACTGTCACCCGCATAGTAGCTCGCCATGCCTCGCGCAAAGTCGAGCGCACCGTCAGTGACACCGGCGGCCCTCGCATCCGGGCGATCGAGCACCGCGGCGGCCTCCTCGAAATGCCCGTTGTCGATCAGGCTGTCGATCGCGAGCTGGTAGCCGCGCTCGGCCGAGCCGTAGGTATCCGCGAGCAGCTGCGCCAGCGGAAGGCCGAAGACCTGCTGCGCGCGCGCCGGATCCTCGACCAGGCTTCGCGCCACGGCGCCCGACGACTCGAGCTGACGCAGCAGGACCAGCAGCTGATCCCGCGTCTCGGAGAACAGGGTCTCGGCCTCGGATTCGGACTCGAGCATGCGGCGTCGGCCGGCCTCGACGACGCGCCAGAAGGTGTCGGCGAGGGGCCCGGTCGCCGATCCCTCGGCCATCATCTTCTGCAGCCGTGGGCCGTAGCGGTCGGTCAGGTAGAACCCTTCGCGGAACTTCATGGTCTCGTGGAAGAGCGCGCCCACGGCGAGGTCGAAGAACTCCTCGGCCTGGACTTCGGTCCTCGGCCGTTCGAAATCGAGGCGGAAGAGCGCGTGGCACTCCTCCTTCAGTCGGTAGAGCGCGCTGTCCTCCGCGTCGCCCACCAAGCGCGTGACGGTCTGGAACGAGAGCCGTCCCGCGCGCAGATCCTCGCCCAGGGTTCGCGCGAGCACGAACGCCTCCATGAAGTCGCGCACCACCTGGGCAAGCCTTCGCTCGCGGAGCTCCACGTATCGACCTCCCGCCTCGGCGGATTGCCCCCTAGAATGCAGACAACGATGAGTGAAGCCAAGCGACACCGCCGCCTCGCCGTCGGAATCATCTTCACCACGATCCTGATCGACTTCGTCGGCTTCTCGATCCTGATCCCCGTGCTGCCCGGTTTCGTCGAGAGGCTCGGAATCGACGCGTTCCACATCGGCCTGATCACGGCGCTCTACGCGCTGGGCCTGGTTCTGTTCCTGCCGCTCTGGGGTTGGATCTCGGATCGCGTGGGGCGAAGGCCGGTGCTGCTCGTCTCGCTCCTCGGAACGGTGTTCTCGTTCGTGATGCTCGCGATCGCCCAGACGCTGCCGACCGTGCTGATCGCGAGATTTCTCGGCGGATTCTTCGGCGCGAGCATCGGCACGGCGCAGGCGTACATGACCGACCTCACCGACGAGGATTCACGCGCGCAGGGAATGGGTCTGATCGGCGCGGCTTCCGGCGTCGGAATCGTGCTCGGCACCGCGCTCGGGGGAATCCTCGGCGGCATCGATCCGGCGCTGCCGTTCTACGCGACGGCGGGCGTGGCCGCGCTGAACTTCGTGCTCGCCCTGTTCGCGCTCCCGGAATCCAAGGCCCCGGTTCCCGCGCGTGGCGGCTGGCGCGGGCTCGCGCGCGCGCTGGTGCCCGCTCCGCTTCTCGTCATGGCGAGCGTCCACGGGCGCAGCCAGCGCCTCTTCCTATATCTGTTCTTCCACATGTTCTTCGCGTTCTCCGTGGTCGACGCGATGTTCCCGCTCTTCGCGGCCGCTCGCTTCGACTGGAACGAGACGCAGACCGGGCTCTTCATCGCGGCCGTCGCGATCGTGCTGGGGGCGAGCCAGGGGCTGCTCGTCGGCCGCCTCTCTCGCGCGCTCGGCGAGACGCGAATGACCATGGTCGGCCTGACGCTGACGGGGATCTCGATCGCGGGAATGTCCGCAAGCCACGGCTTCGCGACGCTCTCGCTCTGCTCGGTCGGCATGGCGCTCGGCGCGGGGATCACGATCCCGGCGTTCACGAGCTTGTTCTCGAAGGTCTGCGGCGCGCACGAGGCGGGCGAGACGATGTCGCAGAGCCAGGCCATGCTGCACACGGGCCGCACGATCGGCGCCTTGTGCTGGGGCTGGGTCTTCGCGTCGATCGGCCCCGGGGCGCCGTTCCTGTTCGCCGGCATCGCATTGCTCGGCGCGCTCGTGGTCTTCCTGGCCTTCTCGCGGGTGCTGCTGCCCCAAGCCTGATCCGGTATGCTCGCCGCCATGAGTGAGACCGTGGAGCGCGAGCGACTGGACGTGGATCTTCTCTTCGTGGGTGGGGGCGTGGCGACGCTCGCGAGCGTGATTCGCCTGGCCGACCTGTGCAAGGCGCAGAACCTCGAGATGCCCGCGGTGCTCGTGATCGAGAAGGCGCCCGAGATCGGCGGCCACCAGCTTTCCGGCGCGATGATGGATCCGCGCGGCCTCGCGGAGCTGATGCCGGACTTCCTGGAGCAGGGGTTCCCGTTCCACTACCAGTGCACGGAGGACTACACCTGGGCGATGACGCCGAACCGGGTGATCACGGTTCCGGTCACGCCGCCGCCGTTCGTGAATCACGGCAACTACGCGATCTCGCTGTCCGACGTCGTGAAGTGGCTGGGGGCGAAAGCGGAGGAGCGCGGGATCGAGATCTACCCCGGCTTCGCGGCCGCGAAGCCGATCTTCGACGGCAAGCGCGTGGTCGGCGTGCAGGTCCAGGACCGAGGCGTCGACAAGGATGGCAGCCCGAAGTCCGTCTTCGAGGCCGGGCCGGAGATCCACGCCAAGTGCGTGATCTTCGGAGAGGGAACGCGCGGATCCTGCACCAAGATCCTGATCGACGAGCTCGGGCTCGCCGGCTCGAACCCGCAGGCGTACGAGACGGGAATCAAGGAGATCTGGCGGATCCGCCCGGAGAACCACCGGCCCGGCCGCGTCGTGCACACGATGGGCTGGCCTCACGACCCGACCACGTTCGGCGGCGGCTGGATCTACGATCTCAAGGACTCGTGCATCTCGATCGGCTTCGTGACCGGACTCGACTACGACAACCCGCACACCGATCCGCACGACCTGATGCAGCGCTGGAAGACGCACCCGCGCATGCGCGAGCTGCTCGAGGGCGGCGAGTGCATCCGCTACGGCGCGAAGACCATGCCCGCCGGCGGCTACTTCTCGTTCCCGAAGCTCTTCGCCGACGGTGCGCTGCTGATCGGCGACGCCGCCGGCACCTGCAACGGCGAGCGTCTGAAGGGCGTGCACCTGGCGATCAAGAGCGGAATGCTCGCGGCCGAGGCGCTCGTGGGGGCGATCCGGAAGGACGACTACTCCGCGCAGACGCTCGAGAGCTATTCGCGGCTCTTCCACGAGAGCTGGCTCGCCAAGGAGCACTTCAAGGCGCGAAACTTCCACGGCTCGTTCAAGTACGTGTCGAAGATGCCGCGCTGGCTCGGCTGGCTGCGCCAGCTGCCGTGGCTCGTGAACGGCCAGGCGCTCCCGATGGTCACGGGCGGCCGCGGCCTGCTGAAGCAGGTGCACACGCACCCCGACCACGAGCACATGATGAAGCTCTCGGAGCTCACGCCGAAGGAGCAGGCGAAGAAGCAGAAGGTCGCCTACGACAACAAGCTGACCTTCGACAAGGTGACCGCGGTCGCGCTCGCCGGATCGCGGCACGAGGTCGACCAGCCGCACCACCTGAAGGTCGCCGACACGGACCTGTGCGCGACCCGATGCACGCGTGAGTACGGAAACCCCTGCGAGAACTTCTGCCCCGCCGCCGTCTACGAGATGATCCCCGACGCCGCCGCGCCGAACGGCAGGCGCCTGGTGATCCACCACGAGAACTGCGTGCACTGCAAGACCTGCGACGTCGCCGATCCGTACGCGCAGATCACCTGGACCACGCCCGAAGGCGGCGACGGGCCCGACTACACGAACATGTGACATGAGCCCGCGGGGTTCGGTCGCGGTCATCGGCGCGGGCCCGGCCGGCGCCTTCTGCGCCGAGCGCCTCGCGCGCGCCGGCTTCGCGGTCACGATCTACGATCCCTCCCACCCGCGCGAGAAGCCCTGCGGAGGCGGAGTCACGCCGGGCGCGTTCGAGAAGTACCCGGAGCTCGCCTCGATCCGGAGCTCGGGTCGCCCCGCCTCGGTCGTGCGCATGCGCGGGCCACGCGATCGCGTGCTCACCGTACCGCTCGCCCGCCCGATCGAGATCTTCTCGCGCCGGATCTTCGACTCGCTCCTGCTCGACCGCGCGCGCAAGGCCGGCGCGGAGCTTCGGGTCGAACGGGCGCGGCAGATCTCCGCCGACGCTGCGGGCGCGCGGGTCGACTCGGCGCGCTACGACTTCGTCGTCGGCGCCGATGGGGCGGCTTCGATCGTGCGCCGCTCGCTCCTGGGCGCCAAGCCCGGCGGCCCCGCGAGCTACGCCACGGCCGGCTTCCACGTCGAAGGTCTGGACGAACGCGAGATCTACATCGAGTTCGTGCGCGAGTGGGCGGGCTACCTGTGGGTGTTCCCGCGGCCCGGACACTGCTCGGTCGGAGTTGCCGCGCCGATCGGCGCCGAGAGCGGCGCGAAGCTCTCGGCGCGCGTGGTCGAGATGCTCGCCAAGCGCTACCCGGGGAGCCTCGAGCTCGCGCGCGAGCCCTACGCCGCGAGCATTCCCGTCGGCGGGGGACCCGTCGCGGGCGCGCGCTTCGCGCTGATCGGCGACGCGGCCAACGCGAACGACGCGATCAGCGGCGAGGGCATCCAGCACGCGCTCGACTCGGCCGCGCTTCTCGCCGACGCGCTCGACGAGGCGGGCGCCGACGCCGCGCCCGCTCTCTACACCGAGCGGTGGAGCGAAGGCGCGGGTGGCGAGCTCGAGGCCTGCGCACGACTCGCCCGTCGCCTCTACCGCCCTCGCACCGTCGACTTCTCGCTGGCGCTCGCCGCCCGTAGCCGGCGCGCGCGATTGCTGATGGCCGACATGCTGATGGTCGCGCAACCCTACACCGGGCTCGGTCGGCGGTTGCTTCGCGACGCGCTTCGCCCGCCCGGCTCTCGAAGCGACGGCTAGCGACTCGCCGGCGACGCCATCGGCTTGCTGCTCCCGCAGTCCGCGCCGAGCCACTTGCCGGACGAATCCATGTTCATCGTCTCGGGCTTTCCCTGCGCGGTCGTGCGAACCACCATCTTCGAGCTGTAGGCCTGCGGGCCAACGACGGTGAACTCGCCCTCTCCACTCGAGGGCGGGTCGGTGCAGACGAAGCTCATCTTCGTGGTGTTACCGGAGCGCGGCTTCGCGGTGGTCTTGCACTTGCCCTGCTGCGCCGGGATCTCGTTGCGTTCGATCATCTCCGCGGTGATGCAGGTCCTCGCGATCATCTCGCCCGGGCCGCCCGCGCCCATCTTCATGCCCTGCTTGGCCATCATGTCTTCCATCATCTTGCGCTGCTCGGGCGGCATGGCGGCCAGATCCTTCTGCATCTGGGCGGTGGCCTTCTCGAGCTCTCCGCTGGCGCTCGTCATCTTGCTGCTGACTTCCCAGAGGCCGGGCTCGAGCTGCTGTGCGGACGCGGTTGCGGAGATCGCGGTTGCTGCGATCGCGAGGACGACGAGCGCGAGATTCGCTTTCACGGTGCTCCCTTCGACGAGGATCGGAGCCGCAGCTCAGCCGCAGCCGCCGGACTCGCCGCAGCTCGGGCAGCCGTAGCAGGTGCCCGTGCGAACCATGATCGAGCCGCAGCTGAGACACGCGGGCGCGTCATCCTGGCTGCTGCTCCGGCGCGGCTCGCTCGCGCTTCCGCCGCGGATCGGGACCACGCGCTCGCCGCCGCTCGCGCGCGCGGGCGACTCCAGGATCACGTCGTCGGCCAGATCGTCGTCGTCGCTCCCCGCGGATTCGCCGGTCGGGAAGTTCAGACCGAGCCAGCGGAATACGTAGTCGGTCACCGACTTCGCGTACGGGATCTCGGGGTTGGGCGTGTAGCCCGAGGGCTCGAAGCGCGTGTGGCTGAACTTGTCGACCAGCGCCTTCAGCGGCACGCCGTACTGCAGCGAGATCGAGGTCATGACCGCGATCGTGTCCACCAGACCCGAGACGGTCGAGCCCTCCTTCGACATCTTCAGGAACACTTCACCGGGCGTGCCGTCCTCGTACAGCCCGACGGTCAGATAGCCGTCGTGGCCCTGGATCGAGAACTTGTGCGTCCGCGCGTTGCGCACGTCCGGGAGCTTGCGTCGGCGCGGCTCCGGCTCGGCCGCCGCCGGCGCGGCGACGAGCGCGACCGCGGCCTTCGCCTCGCTCGCGTCCGCCTTCGTCTTCAGCGGCTGCGTGCGCTTCGAGCCGTCGCGGTAGACCGCGAGCGACTTGAGCCCCAGCCGCCAGCCCTCCGTGTACGCCTCCTCGATGTCCGCGATCGTCGCCTCTTTCGGCAGGTTCACGGTCTTCGAGATTCCGCCGGAGAGGAACGGCTGCGCAGCGGCCATCATGCGGATGTGACCCATGTAGTGGATCGAGCGCATGCCGTGCGCCGACGTGAACGCGCAGTCGAAGATCGACAGGTGCTCGGGCTCGAGCCCGGGCGCGCCCTCGATCGTGTCGTGCTCGTTGATGTATTCGAGGATCGCCTCCATCCGAGTCTTCGAGTAGCCCCGCCGCGCCAGCGCCGCCGGCACGGTGCGATTCACGATCTTCAGCATGCCGCCGCCGACGAGCTGCTTGTACTTCACGAGCGCGATGTCCGGCTCGATCCCCGTGGTGTCGCAGTCCATCATGAAGGCGATCGTTCCGGTCGGAGCGATCACGGTGACCTGCGCGTTGCGGAAGCCCGAGCGCCGCCCGGCCTCGAGCGCGCGGTGCCAGCTCTCTCGCGCCGCGCGGTGCAGGTCGCCCGGCACGCCCTCGGCCGGCACGCGATCGCCGTACTCGCTGTGCAGGCCGATCACTTCCAGGAACGGCGCGCGGTTCTTCTCGTACTCCGCGAACGGACCCATCCGCGCCGCGATCTCGGCCGAGCGGTGGTAGGAACGCCCGGTCATGAGCGACGTGATCGCGGCGCAGAGGTTGCGGCCCTCGTCGCTGTCGTAGGCCAGGCCGTTCAGCATGATCAGCGCGCCCAGGTTCGCGTAGCCCAGCCCGAGCGGCCGCAGCGTCTGGCTGTTCTTCGCGATCTTCGGCGTCGGGTAGTCGGCCGGATCGACGATGATCTCCATCGCCAGGATCATCGTGTCGACCGCCTGCGCGAAGTCCTCCGTCCTGAACGTGCCCGACTCGTCGGCGAACTTCAGCAGGTTGAACGACGCGAGATTGCACGCGGTGTCGTCCAGGAAGATGAACTCGCTGCACGGATTGGTGGCGTTGATGCGGCCCGAGTTCTTGACCGGGTTCCAGCGGTTGATCGTGGTGTCGTACTGCAGGCCGGGGTCGCCGCAGACGTGCGCGGCCGTCGCGATCTCGCGCATCAGGTCGCGCGCCGGGAGCGTGTCGACCACCTTGCCGCTCGTGACGGCGCGGGTCTGCCAGGTTCCGCCGTTCACCACCGACTTCATGAACACGTCGGAGACGCGCACCGAGTGATTCGCGTTCTGGTACTGGATCGAGTCGTAGGCGCCGCCCTGCACGTTGAAGCGCCCGTCGAAGCCGGCGTCGATCAGCGCCCACGCCTTCGTCTCTTCCTGGGCCTTGCAGCGCACGAAGTCGAGCACGTCGGGGTGGTCGGCGTTCAGGATCACCATCTTCGCGGCGCGCCGCGTCTTGCCGCCGGAGCGGATCACGCCCGCGAACGAGTCGAAGCCGCGCATGAACGAGACCGGGCCGCTGGCGATTCCCCCGCCCGCGAGCGTCTCCTTCGAGCTGCGGATCGTCGACAGATTCGTTCCCGCGCCGGACCCGCCCTTGAAGAGCAGCGCCTCCGTCTTCGCGAGGTCCATGATCGAGGTCATCGAGTCCTCGACCGAGTTGATGAAGCAGGCGCTGGCCTGCTGCGGCACCAGCCGCCCGTCGGGATCGGCCACGCCCAGGTTGAACCGGACGGGCGAGTTGAACGAGACCTTCTGGTGCAGGAGCAGATAGGTGAGCTCGTCGACGAAGGTCTGCTCCTGCTCGGCGTCGGCGAAGTAGCCGCCGCTTCGGCCCCACTTGCGCAGCGTCTCGACGACCCGGCCGATCAGCTGCTTCACGCTCGACTCGCGCGAAGGCTGACCGAGATGCCCGCGGAAATACTTCGAGGCGACGATGTTCGTGGCGATGGCCGACCAGCTCTCGGGCACCTCGACGTCGGGCTGCTCGAAGACGGCGTCGCCGTTCTCCGCGCTGATCTTCGCCGCGCGCCGGGCCCATTCGACGGACGCGTACACGTCCTCGCCCGCGCGCGTGAAGTGCCGGCGGATCGGAATCTCGCGCAGGACGCTCCCCTCGTTCGCGCCGCCGCCGCCCGCCGATCCGCCCGTCATCGCCTGGTACTCCGCCACTCTCACACCCCCCCGAACCGCTCGCCTGGAAACCGCACGCCTGGGAACCCGAAAACGGAGAATTTCCGGGCCAAGGAGAGGCCCTGACCTTCAGGGCCCCCGGACGAAAGCCCTCCTCCTGAGCGCTCCGCCCGCTTCCCCTCTGCCGCCCGTAGCCCCCCTGGCTGCCGAGGAAGAATCCTTGAATCCCGGAGATTCTTTGTACTCCTGGCCTGGGGTCGGGTCAACGTGCAACACCACAAGATGTTGAGTGTATCGGAGTCTGATCTCCAAGATGTTGAGTTTTCTAGGGTTTCCAGACCGGCGGGGATCCCCCTCATGTGGTTCCACGCGGGCCCGTCTCGGGGCCGTTCCCGCAAGCGCGCGAGAACACTCGGGTTTCATCTCCGGGGCCGCGGGCCGCCCTGAACCATGCTCCGAACCGTGAGATGATCGCCGCCGACTAGGACGTGAGGACGCGGCATGGATTTCGGCTTCTCCGAGGAACAGGACCTGCTGCGCGCCGAGGTGCGAAAGCTGCTCGACGCGCGCTGCCCGCTCGAGCAGGTGCGAAAGCTCATGGCGACCGAGCCGGGCTACTCGGTCGAGCTCTGGTCGGAGCTCGCGGAGCTCGGCTGGCTCGGCCTCACGATTCCCGAGGCGTTCGGCGGGGCGGGCCTCTCCTGGATCGACTTCGTCGTGCTGCTCGAAGAGACCGGGCGCTCGCTGTTCCCATCGCCGCTCGTCTCGACCACGCTCGCGGCCGCCGCGATCCTCGATTCGGGAAGCGAGGAGCAGAAGGCGCGCTGGCTGCCCGGGCTCGCCGACGGCACCCGGATCGGGACGCTGGCGCTGCTCGAGGCGAGCGACCTGATCGCGCCGTCCGGCATCACGCTGCTCGGCAAGCCCGACGGCGACTCGTTCCTGCTCTCCGGCCGCAAGCACTTCGTCGCCGACGCGGGCGCCGCGAACCTGTTCGTGGTCGCGTTCCGCACTGGCGCGGGCGCCGAGGACCTCGCGCTGGCCGTGCTCGACGGCGGCGCGCCCGGCGTGCGCGCGACGAGCCAGGCGACGATGGACCAGACCAAGCGCGTCGGAACGCTCGCGCTCGACGGCGCTCGCGTGCCGAAGAGCGCGCTGCTCGGTCCGCCCGGCCGCGCCTGGCCCGCGATCGAGCGGCTCTTCGACCGCGGCGCGATCGCGACCACCGGCGAGATGATCGGCGCCGCCGAAGCCGCGCTCGCGCTCACCGTCCAGTACGCGAAGGACCGGATCCAGTTCGGCCATCCGATCGGCAAGTACCAGGGCGTGAAGCACCCGCTGGCCGAGATGTACGTCGACGTCGAGTCGACCAAGTCGCTGCTCTACTACGCGGCCTGGGCGCTCGGCGAGAGCCCGGCCGAGGTGCCCCGCTCGGCGTCGCTCGCGAAGGCCTACGCCAGCGACGCGTTCGCCCGCATCGGCATCGACGGCGTGCAGCTGCACGGCGCGGTGGGCTACACCGCGGAGTACGACATCCAGCTCTACCTGAAGCGCTCGAAGTGGGCCCGGCCGGCGTTCGGCGATTCCGACTTCCACTACGAGCGCGTCGCCCGGCTCGGAGGCCTGTGATGGACTTCAAGTTCACGCCCGAAGAAGAGGCCTTCCGCGACGAGGTTCGCGCGTTCCTCGACGCGAACCTGCCCGCGGACGCCAACCGCAACGACTTCGCCTTCATCGCGGAGTGGAGCCGCAAGGTGCGCGAGAAGCGCTGGGTCGGCTTCTCCTGGCCCAAGGAGGTCGGCGGCGGCGGGGGCGGAATCGTCGAGCAGGTGATCCTGAAGGAGGAGATGGCCAAGCGGCACGCCCCGCCGCTCGGCACCTGCTTCATGGGCCTGGCCTGGGTGGGCCCGTCGATCGTGCAGTACGGAACCGAAGCGCAGAAGCAGCGCTTCATCCCCGACATCCTCGACGGCAAGTACCAGTGGTGCACCGGCTACTCGGAGCCCGCGGTCGGCAGCGACCTCGCCGCGCTCTCGTGCAAGGGCGAACGCGAGGGCGACGTGTACGTGGTGAACGGCCAGAAGATCTGGACCTCGATCGCGATGTGGTCGAAGTGGATGATCCTGCTGGTGCGCACCGACGCGAGCTCGCAGTCGAAGCACGACGGCATCACGTGTCTGCTGGTCGAGATGTCGACGCCGGGCATCGAGGTGCGGCCGATCCAAAACATGTCGGGCACGGCGATGTTCGCCGAGGTGTTCTTCAACGACGTGCGCGTCCCGGTGGAGAACCGGCTCGGCGCCGAGGGCCAGGGCTGGCAGGTGACGGTATCGGCACTGGCGAGCGAGCGCTCCAGCATCGCCGAGGTCACCGCCATGTTCCGCAAGCTCGAGGAGCTCGCGGAGCTGGCGAAGAAGACCACGCGTAACGGCGCGCCCGCCGCGAAGGACGCGCGCGTGCGAAGGCAGCTCGCGGTCTTCGAGGCGAAGATCGAGGCGATGCGCCTGAACGGCCTGCGCTACCTGACCAAGCAGCTGCGCGGCGAGCCGCTCTCCAGCGAGACCAGCGTGAACAAGCTGCACCGCGCCGAGCTCGAGGTCGAAATGGGCGACTTCGCACTCGAGCTCCTGGGCAGCGCCCACCAGTACGTGCGCGGCGCCGACGAGGCCGTCGACGGCGGGCGCTGGGCGACCGGCGCGCTCAACTGGCCGGAAGTGGTGATCGGCGGCGGCACGCCCAACATCCAGAAGAACATCATCGCCGAGCGCATCCTGCACCTGCCGAAGGACTAGAAGCGGTCCCAAAATAGATGTTGCGCTACGGTGTAGCCAACGCGAGTTCGGGCAGCGGGTGCTGACGCGAGACTCGTCTCCCCTTTCGAAGGGGGAGGTGCGTGGACCTCACGGATCGGGACTGGGAGCGAGTGGCGCCCCTGATTCGCGAACCGAAGC